>DASVIU010000312.1:0-3348 GCA_036386275.1 Bacteroidota bacterium
CGCAACGGCTCTCGGCGTCCCTCTGAGGATCGTGGAGAAAAAGCCGACGGCGGACCTCTGGTCGGGACAGACCGATGAGGGGGAGCTCGGCTTTTCCTACAGGGAGGTTGACCGGCTCCTCTTTGCGATGATCGACGAACGGCGGAGCGAACAGGAACTCAAAGAGATGGGGTTTGACGGGCGGTTCGTCCGGACCGTGCAGACGATGGTGAAGAGGAGCCAGTTCAAACGCCGTCCCCCGGTCGTCGCAAAGGTCTCCCACAGGACGGTGAATGTCGATTTCCGGTATGCCCGCGACTGGGGAATATGAGCGAGGAGATACAGAAGGGGGCGCTGTACGTCGTCAGTACGCCGATAGGCAACCTTGACGACATCACGCTTCGCGCCGTCCACATACTCCGGTCGGTCGATCTCATCGCCGCGGAGGACACGCGTACGACCAGAGTCCTTCTCGATCATCTCGGGATCAGGAAGCCTCTCATAAGTTATTTCAGCTACAACGAACACCGCCGGGCTGGCGAGCTCATTGCCTCGCTCCGGCAGGGGAGCACAGTCGCGGTTGTGACGGACGCCGGCACTCCGGGGATCTCGGACCCGGCATATGTGGTGATCCGGGAGGCCGTCGATGCCGGGATCAGCGTGATCCCTTCGCCGGGGGCCAGTGCGCTCCTTGCCGCGCTGATCATCAGCGGACTCCCCACTGACAGGTTCGTGTTCGAAGGGTTTCTCCCTGTCAAGAAAGGGAGAAAGACGCGGTTCGAAGCCCTCGCGGAGGAGCCGCGGACGATCGTCATCTATGAATCGCCGCACCGCATCGAGAAGACGCTGAAAGAGGTGCTGCAGTTCATGGGAGACAGGCAGGTGGCCCTTGTGCGGGAGGTGACGAAGAAATTCGAAGAGGTTCGCCGGGGACCGGTCTCGATGGTGAGCGATGCGCTCCGGGGCCGTCCCCCGCGCGGTGAATACGTCCTTGTTATCGCGGGCACATCGTACCGCAGCGGTGCACCTGCTGTCGAAGAAGACAAATCCTGACAATTCTGCCATGAAGAATACCAGGAACACTCCGGTGGGACTTCGGGCGAAAGCACATCCGGTCCTGTACGAGATCAACACGCGGATCCTCCTCGGTGAACTCTCCTTTGCCGCGGGGAAGGCGGTCACACTCGGGACGATCCCCGAGTCACTCCTCGAAGAGTGGGAGAGGTACGGCATCGATGCCGTCTGGCTTATGGGTGTGTGGTCCTCAGGGCCGGCCGGCATCGCCATCGCCCGGCAGGACGAAGCGCTCCGGGCCGCCTATCGGACTGCGCTCCCCGACTTCACCGACGGCGACATCGGGGGATCCCCCTATGCGATCCAGGCGTACGAAATCCCGGAATCGTTAGGAGGCAGGAAGGGACTTGCGGCGCTCCGCGAGAGGCTCGCCGGGCGGGGGATCGGGCTGGTTCTCGATTTTGTCCCGAACCACACTGCCTGTGACCACGCCTGGGTCAGCACGCATCCGGAGTACTACGTGCAGGGAGGGGAGAAGGACGCGGAGGAGAGACCGGACCTTTTCTTCCGGGTCCGGACCCCGAAGGGACCGGTCACGCTGGCTATGGGACGTGACCCGACATTTGCCGGATGGACCGATACCGCCCAGTTAGACGTTTCGCACCGGGGCGCCCGGAGGGCGATGATAGAGCTGCTGGAGCGCATCGCGGAGATGTGCGATGGCGTCCGCTGCGACATGGCCATGCTCGTCCTGAAGAACGTCTTTGCGCGGACATGGGGAGAGCGCGCGACTCCGGAGGGGGAAAACCACGCGGAGGGAGAGTTCTGGGAGGAAGCGATCAGCGCGGTGCGGGCACGTCAGCCGGATCATCTGTTTATCGCCGAAGCCTACTGGAACATGGAATGGGATCTGCAGCAGCTCGGGTTCGACTACACGCACGACAAGACGCTCTTCGACAGGCTGCTGCGGGAAGGCGCGGGGTCGGTGCGGGATCACCTGCGGGCTGAGATGGATTACCAGAAGCACTCGCTCCGGTTTATCGAAAACCACGACGAACAGCGCGCGGCTTCCTCGCTCACGTCTGCGCCGTGGCTGTACGCGGCATCGACCGTGATCGCCACAGTCCCCGGCATGGTGATGTTCCATGAAGGACAATTCGAGGGGCGGCGGGTGAGACTCCCGGTGCAACTGACACGCCGACCCCGGGAGGAGGTCGCCCCCCGGACGAAGGCATTCTTTGCACAGCTCCTGAATATCGTTGCGTCCCCTCCGTTCCGGGAAGGGGCCTGGCGCCTTCTGATGCCCCGCCCGGCGTGGCATGATAACTACACATGGGGAAACTTCCTCATCTTCTGGTGGCATCTACCAGCCTCCGGAGGGGGGACGCGTCTTGTCGTTATCAACTATGCCCCTCGCAGCGGACAATGCTACGTCGATGTGCCGCTGGAAGACATCTCGGGTACTTCGATCGAATTCCGCGATCTCCTGAGCGAAGCGGCGTATGCCCGGGACAAGAACGGACTGGCATCGAAAGGGATCTACTTCGACATACAGCCGTACGGTATCCACATATTTGAAGTTTCATACTCCTGACATTCCTACCGGCTCTCCTTCACCGTCACCTATGTGTGTCAGTTCCGCCGGATCAGGCGGGACCAGCGGTCATGGCGCCACAGGCGCAAATCTGGGGCGTGACTTGACATTTTCCGGGAATCTGTTATCTTGTTAGCACTCTCCAACATAGAGTGCTAACAAGATACATGGGTCTCGCCGGAAGCCTTTATAAATCAACAACTTACAAATCGAGGAGGATATAGTATGAAGATAAAGCCTTTGGCTGATCGAGTCGTGATTAAGCCGTCTCCCGCTGAGGAGAAGTCCAGGGGGGGAATTATTCTCCCTGATACTGCCAAGGAAAAGCCTGTTGTGGGTGAAGTCGTGGCGATCGGGCCAGGTAAGGTCACTGACGATGGAAAGAACGTAAAACCCGAAGTGAAGGTGGGGGACAAAGTGTTGTACGGGAAGTACTCGGGAACCGAAGTGACGATCGAAGGTGAGGAATACCTGATCATGCGCGAAGCGGATATTTTCGCGATCGTGTAACTCGAACTACGACAATACAAACGAAGGAGACGAACAACAATGGCAGCAAAAACTATTCAGTATAACGTCGAGGCCCGGGCCGCCCTCAAGAGGGGCGTGGACCAGCTGGCCGACGCGGTAAAAGTGACGCTCGGCCCGAAGGGGCGCAACGTGGTGATCGACAAGAAGTTCGGCGCGCCGACAATCACCAAGGACGGCGTGACTGTGGCGAAGGAGATCGAACTGGAGAACCCGCTCGAGAACATGGGCGC
>DASVIU010000313.1:0-2067 GCA_036386275.1 Bacteroidota bacterium
CAATCATCGAGACAGCACAATGGGACGCGAAGGGGCGGAAAGGCGCACGAGAGCGCAGGAACACGACATCGGTATCGGTTTGGGGACGGCCTGCTTTGAGGTAGTCCACGACCGCATCGCCGACCTCCTGGGTCAGGGGTAGCTGTGTCTGACGGCGTCCCTTTCCACATACCCGGACAGCGGCTTCCTTCCAGTCGATATCATCGAGACGAAGCTGGACGATATCCCCCGCCCGAAGGCCCATACGGGCGAGGAGAAGGAGCATCGCACGGTCTCGCCTACCCACGGGCGTGGACGGATCACGGGAAGCGATGACCCGTTCCACGTCCTCCGGGAGGAGGTACCGCGGAAGAGAGGAAAGACGCCAGCCGGCCAGAACGGGAATGGCTGCATCCAGCGTATCGGCGCATTTTCCTTCGGAGATGAGAAAGCGAAGAAACATGCGAAGGGCTGTTGTGCACTTCTTTGTTGTCGCCCATCCCGATTGTCGACTGGTCTCCAGGACAAACTGCCGTAGGCTCTGAGCATCGAACCTGCCGGGATCTTCTCCGAAGCGTGTCAGCAACGCCTGAATACTGAGGCCGTAATGGTAAAGGGTGCTATCACCGGTTCCACGCTCTTGTCTCATCCACTGCCGGAAGGCGACGAGCAGAGGAGGACCCTGATTCGGTTCAATGGACACGGGCAACGGACCCGTGCTGCGCAGATATTCCACAAGCAACTGCGCACCTTTGAACGGGTTTAATCGGGTAGGACCAAAACCCGGGCATCGGCAACGCTCCAAGTGCTGGTCGAACTGCTCAAGAAAGCTTTCGGTCACATCCGAGATCGGTATGCCTTGCCGCTCCGTCCAATACATCAGATGCTCCGCCCCTCTGATGTGCCTGCGAGCAGTTGTCACGGCATAGCCCGCCTGGCGGAGTTCCTCGGCAAACCCTTCAAGCAACGAGCCTTGCGGTGCTCCGCGGAGTGCTTGAATTCGCTCATGGCTCCTGAAAAAATGTTCCAACATGACGTTCCTCCTTTAAAAAGTAGAGTGAGAGACGTCACTATTATTATGTAGAGTAAACGACCGCTGCAAGATGACCTAACCCGCTGAACCAATTGCACTATCGCCAATCAATAAGAACCCTTTCTCCGCATAATAATACACTCTACATTTGACGGATTATGGAGTGCACTGCATAATCCGTCGGAAGTCACGATCGCCGCTTCTTCCGGCACCAGCACCGCCACGGCGAATTCTAGGGCCAGGCAGATCCTCTTGAAGCTGACGAGCGGATGGATCTGCTGGTGCCAGTGACCGTAGACCGTGATCGGTTGGTAGTCGGCGCTGCGCCCGGTTTCCCATGCGGCATCGCCCCAGCAGAGAAGCCATTGCGGCGTCTCGCGGGTCCTCACCTGGTGCATGAGCCCCGCGTGGCAGCAAAAGAGATTCCCCCACAAACCGTGTGGCATGACGACACGATAGCGGCGCATCGCCTCGACCACGGCTAGGTGCCGCTCGGGCATGACGGTGAGCAAGAATGCTTTCGCGTCGTCGCGGGTTTTTATCTCCTCGCCGTCGGCCCAGACCCGCTCACCAGCGAACGCGAGGCGGGCGGGATCATACCTATACGAATGCAGCAGGGTCAACCCCCGGCAGGTGTCGAGCCAGCTTCTAAGAGCCGCCGGCCTGCCTTCCAAAAATGCCCACAGGATGTCCTCGTGGTTGCCCCGGACAAATTCAACGTCCCGTTGCCGTTCCCTGAGGCCGGCGAGGTAGTCGAGGACTTCTCTCGACTGCCGCCCCCGGTCGATGCAATCGCCGAGCAGGATGAGCTTGTCCGTGGCCTCGTCGTAGCGGGCATTCTCGAGGGCCAGCACCAGCTCGTCATACTGCCCGTGGATATCCGTCGTGATCAGGTGTCGCATGGATGCTGCCTCCCTTCCGCTTTGAAAAAACCGCTGCCCGATGAGGGCTCACCGCAGGTACCGGGGACGCCGCTTCCTGCGGAATAAGCTTGCACCGGCGTCCCGCGAAGCGGTTCAGTCTTGCTCACATACTGGTTTCGTTGCTCCCGATAT
>DASVIU010000314.1:0-3091 GCA_036386275.1 Bacteroidota bacterium
TGCCGAAAGGCTCTTCCCCGATCCATACTGGGAGAGCAGATCCGAAGTCTGCGCCAGGATATCGGTCTCGTTCCAGTACCGGACCCCGAAGACACGGGAGAAGAACGGCCACACGGGATTTCCCGTGTGATACAGGTTGAATAAATACCAGGGGAGAGCGGTTGCCGCAAAAGACGCCAGAAACATCAACACCGGACGGGCTCCCCTGCGCCAGCCTGTCGCTGCGGCTATCATCACAAGGAGGACCGGAGGGAAAAAGAGGGCCGAGTACTTTGTCCCCGCCGCGAACCCTGCCATGAACCCGGAGACGGCGAGCCATCGTTCTCCTCCCTCTCCCCTCCATCGTTCAAACGAGAGCACGGCCACCGTCACGAACGCCGTGAGGATCATGTCGCTGTACGCCACCGCCCCGAGGAGCAGGAGGGCTGAATTACTCAGGAGCAGCCCGGCTCCCCAGAGCCCGGCCGGCTCTCCGCTCACCCGCCGGACGTACGCTGCCACCGCGGCGGCAGTGACAACGAGAGCCAGGAAGCTCAGCCACTGTGCCGTGACGTCGTTTCCCAGAAGAAGCGCGCCCGCGAAAAGGCTCTCCGCAAGCTCGGGAAAAACCGCGTACCGGAACTCAGGCGTGGGGCTGAGGGTACCCGAGGTCACAATCTTCCTGGCGACTGCAAGGTGGTACGTGATGGCATCGGGTGCGGTCGGAGGATAGAGGGGGAGCAGCAGGAGCGGAATCGCCAGAAGCAGTATGATAATGAACGCCGTCCGGTGCAGCGCGGCTCCCTCTCCCGGCCCGGCAGGGGGGGTCCCCCGTGCGCGCAACGTGGTGAGAGAGAAGAGGACCAGGATTGCGAGAACGCCTGCAAAGAGGCCCGGCCGGAGAACGCCGGCGGTCCCGAGTCCGAATGCGATGAGGGCGACAGTACCGAGCCCCGCAGCGGTAGAAAAGGAGAAATCCTCCCACGGCGAATCACACCGGAGGCCGCGCAGAAGAAGACCCCGCCGTCCTATAGCGTAGGCGATCCCTCCGGCCAGGAGCCCTCCCCCGAGCGACTGCGCGAAGAAGGCGAATTGATCAGGTAACATGGAGATCCGGTTGAAATTTGACCCACGATTCTCTACGTTGCACGTGCACGAATGGATCCCGCCTCCCTCAATATCGCGGTCGTGGTGCCGGCATACAACGAGGAAGAATCAATCCGCGTCGTCGTCACCGATGTCATTTGTTCACTCAAACGCCTCGGTATCAGGCCTGACGTCATCGTTGTCAATGACGGCTCGACTGACGGGACCGTCTCGGCCGTCCGGACCCTCCCCTGCGTGCTCCTCAGCCTCCCGTTCAACGTCGGGAAGGGTGCGGCGACGCAGCTCGGGTTCCGTTACACGTATGCCCGGAACTGCGATGTGGTCGTCCTGGTCGACGCCGACGGCCAGCATCCTGCGAACGAGATCCGCACCCTTCTTGAACCCCTACTCGAAGGAACCGCCGACGTGGTCATCGGTTCCAGATTCCTCGGGGACGGCGGTTCCCGATCATCATTCGGCAGGCGGATCGGGATCAGGTACCTCAACGCACTCAACGGGATGCTTCTCAGGCGGCGCATCACCGACAGCACATCCGGGTTCCGGGCGATGAACCGGAAGGCTATCGCTCTCTGTCTCGAGGAGTATCCTTACGAGTATCCAGAACCCGAGGCGATCGTGATGTTCACCAGGCAAAACCTCCGTGTCGCGGAAGTCGCCGTTCACATGAACGAGCGGAGTGGCGGGCATTCGTCCATCGGAATCTCGGATGGGTTCCTGTACCTGTTCAGGACCACGCTCGCAATGCTGATGACCGTGCTGCGAACTCACAATTAGCCGGAAGGAAGACGTCATGGATACCGTTGTCCCTCTTCGGATTCAGATCCTGAGTATCATCGGAAGCGTGTTCTTCCTGATGCTGATAGGGAGGCTGATACTGAAAAGAAAGTTGAGAGAAGAATACGCCATCATCTGGGTGGTATGCACGGTCGTCCTGCTCGTGCTGTCGTTCTGGCGGACCGGACTCGAACGGATGGCCGCGCTCCTCGGGGTCTTCTATGCCCCGTCTCTCATTTTTCTGGCCGCCCTGTTCGGGATCACCGTGTTCCTTGTGCATCTCTCCGTTGTGGCAACACGGCTCGAGCATCAGAACAGGCTCCTCGCCCAGGATCTCGCCCTGCTGCGCAACGAACTTCGCGAATCACAGAAGGCCTGACGGAAGTCGCGGCGAAGAAATGAGCTCCTCGAATATTTTCCACCGCAGGTCGGGTCTCCGCGGAACTCCCCCCGCCGACTCGATGTACCTTTTCACCATGTCCTGCCCGAGGTTGTAGTTGATGACGTAGCTCCGGTACTGGTCGAAGAACTTCGTCCGCTGCAATGCCCGGTCCGCCGACATGAGCGCATAGCTCATCAGGTATTCCACCGCTTCCTCCCGCGTAAACCCCCCGTCGAGATACCTCCGCGCGGCTTCGTTCCCCGCGTAGGCAAGCTTGAGGAACAGCCCGTGGATCCGGTAATATTCCGCGGCGCCGTTCCCCGGAATGCCCGCCAGGGGGAAAAGGACATCCCGCTCGAACTCCACCCGTTCCTCCCCGGGGAACGCCATCTCGATCCCGAAATTCGCCGTCCCCTCGGCGATGAGCGACTGCGGGCTGAACAGCGGGTAGACCGTGAACTCCATCCACTTCCTTCCCCGCACGAGCCTGGTCTCCAGGAGCGAATTGTAGACATGGTGTCCGGGGTATCCTTCATGGCTTGCCAGGTCCACGGCCCTGTCCACGGTGATCGGTAAGTCGGTATTCACCTGTATCAGGCTGTGGCAGTTCCCTTTGAACCAGTTGTAGCCGCTCCAGGATTTACCCGTCACGTACTCCACGGTGAAACTTTCACTTTCGGGGAGGGCTATCCGTTGTGCGGTCCGCTTCCGGCTTTCATTGATTGCGGCGGTAAACACCCGGTCGAGTTTCTCCCCGGGGATGACAAAGGTCTTCCTGTAGGCCTCAAATCGTCCGGGCACCTCCCCCTTCCCCGGCAGCGCCGCATCCAGTTCATCAAGTATTTCCTT
>DASVIU010000315.1:0-11574 GCA_036386275.1 Bacteroidota bacterium
GCATGAGATCAGGAACCCGCTGACTCCCATGCAGCTTTCCATCCAGCACCTGCGGCGGACATACCTTGACGGTGCCGTGAACTTCGGGGAAATCCTTGAGAGCGTGACAGGGATGGTCATCGAACAGATCGACACGCTCAGCCGGATTGCTTCCGAGTTCTCGCACTTCGCACGCATGCCACGCCGGAATCTGGACCGGCTCGAGGTCGCCCGGGTGATCGAAGAGGCTGTGCGGCTCTTCGGCCAGGAAAGATCGGTCGTGTTTGACATACAGACCCAGGACGGGATCCCACCGATCGTTGCGGACCGGGAAGAGCTTCGCAGGGCGTTGATCAACATCATTCGCAACGGTATCCAGGCGATGGACGGGACCGGATCGATCGTCATACGGAGTTTGCGGGAGGGGGGGGGGGTCAAAGTCAGCGTGCAGGATTTCGGGAAAGGCGTGGCGGCTGATATGATCGATAAGCTCTTCATGCCGAACTTTTCGACGAAGACCGACGGGATGGGGCTGGGGCTCGCGATCGTCAAGAAAACAATTGAGGATCTTCACGGCACGGTGACGTTGAAGAGCGAAGAGGGGGAGGGGACCACGGTCTTGATATGGCTTCCATCGGCCGACCCGGAAGGGACGGTGCCGGCATGAAACTGATCCGGCCTTCCGTATTCCCCCCGGGGATCGCCGCCGCTTTCAGCACACGTAACGGGGGAGTGAGCCCGCCCCCTCTGGGAATGAACCTTTCGTTCATGGTCGGTGATGATCCTGTCAACGTCCGGAAAAACCGCGAAATTTTTTTCGGCGCTCTCGGAATTCCACCCGGGCAGGTTGCCATTCCGGGACAGGTCCATGGTACCACCGTGCGGCGGGTGGGCGAGCCGGGAGACTACCCCGAGACTGATGCCCTTATCACCTCCGAACGGGGGCTCTTCCTCTGCATATCCGTTGCGGACTGCGTCCCCATCCTCCTTTTCGACCCTCTCCATAATGCGGTCGGGGCGGTTCACGCCGGCTGGCGGGGGACTGCTTCAGCCATCGTGGTGGCAGCCGTCGAGGCTATGCATGCCGAGTTCGGGACACTCCCGACGGGACTCATTGCATCGATCGGGCCCTCCGCCTCCGCTTGCTGTTACAAGGTCGGAGCGGACGTTGCTTCACGATTCCCCTCTTCGTTCGTCCGGGAAGAACGGGGGGAGTCTTTCGTCGACCTCAAGGGGGTAAATCGCGGTCAACTCCTCGATGGCGGGCTCCAGCCGGGAAATGTCGAACTGAGCCCGTACTGCACCATTTCAGACTCCTCACTCTTCCATTCATACCGCAGGGATGGCGCAAAATCCGGCAGAATGATGGGCGTGATCGGACGCATGGCCTGATCTCCTTTCATTGATTATGTTACGCTAATTCGTTATTCTATTCACTGTATCATTTTTCAACAGAGGGGTTACTATGTGCGGTATCATCGGATACATAGGAGATAAGAATTGTGTTCCAATCCTGCTCGAAGGCTTGAGGAGGCTGGAGTACAGGGGTTACGACTCCGCGGGTATCGCCCTCATTAAGGATGGGTGCTTCCATATTCAGAAAAAGGCCGGCAAGGTCTCGGATCTCGCCGAAGCCATCCGATCACTGAACGGGACCCTCTCTGCAACGGTCGGCATGGGGCATACTCGCTGGGCGACGCACGGCGAACCCAACGATGCCAACGCTCACCCGCACTGCGACGCCACGAAAAAGATCGCCGTGATCCATAACGGGATCATCGAAAATTATGCTGTGATCAAGACAAAGCTTCTGAGGGACGGGCACACGTTCCTGGGCGGGACCGACACGGAGGTCCTGGCGCACCTCATCGGCGTCATGTACGAAAAATCAAAGGATCTGACGACGGCGGTCCGCCTCGCACTTGCGGAAGTTGACGGGACCTACGGTCTCGTTGTGCTCTCGGAGCACGAGCCGGACAAGCTGATCGCCGCACGCAAGGGGAGTCCCCTTATCCTCGGCATCGGCGAAGGAGAGAACTTCGTTGCGTCGGATGCTTCCGCGATCGTCGACCACACGCGCAACGTCGTCTACCTCGATGACGGGGAGGTCGCCGTGGTGACCCGCGAAGGGTTCCGGACGGTCACCATTGACGACGTTACGGTGACAAAGCAGGTGGAGGCGGTGACTCTGGAGCTCTCCCAGATCGAGCGGGGAGGCTACGAGCACTTCATGTTGAAGGAGATCAACGAACAGCCCGAAACGATAACCAATGCGATGCGGGGCCGGCTCCTCGTGGACCAGGGGAACGTCGTCCTCGGCGGGCTGCGGCACGTGATGGACAAGCTTCTCTGTGCACGCAGGTTCGTTATCACCGCCTGCGGCACATCGTGGCATGCCGGACTGGTCGGCAAGTACATGTTCGAGCAGATCGCGAAGATGCCCACCGAAGTGGAATATGCATCGGAGTTCCGTTACAGGAATCCGATCATCAGGAGCGACGACGTCGTATTCCTGATCAGCCAGAGCGGCGAGACCGCCGACACGCTGGCCGCTGCGCGGGAGGCAAAGGCGAAGCATGCCACGGTCCTGGGGATCGTCAACGTCGTCGGGAGCTCGATAGCGCGCGAATCGCACGGCGGGGTCTACATCCATGCCGGCCCGGAGATTGGCGTCGCTTCGACGAAGGCTTTTACGTCCCAGCTCACCGTGCTCGCGCTGATTACGCTGATGGTCGCCCGGGCCCGGGGGATGTCTGAGGCAGACGGGAGGGTCCTCGCCGAGGAGATCGCGTCGCTTCCCGAAAAGGTGCGGACCATACTTCGGAACACAGAGACGATCCAGGCAATCGCACACGAATTCAAGGATACCCCCACCGCCCTGTATCTCGGCCGCGGGGCGAATTTCCCGGTCGCTCTCGAGGGGGCGTTGAAATTGAAGGAGATTTCGTATATACACGCCGAGGGTTACCCCGCGGCGGAGATGAAGCACGGACCCATCGCGCTGATCGACGAGGAGATGCCGGTGGTGGTCGTGGTGCCGAAGGACGCAATCTACGAGAAGGTCATCAGCAACATCCAGGAAGTCCGCGCCCGGAAGGGACGCGTGATTGCGGTTGCCAACGAAGACGACAACGAAATCGACGATCTGGCGGAATACGTGATCCGCGTTCCCCGCACCTACGGGTTCTTCGGACCGATCATCAATGTGATCCCGCTGCAGCTCCTGGCATACTATATCGCCGTCGCGCGCGGGACGAACGTCGATCAGCCCCGGAATCTGGCGAAGAGCGTGACCGTCGAGTGACGTTTGTATTCTCAAAGCGGAAAGGAATGCGATGAAACAGGAACCCCGTTTCAGACCGACTGATTGGGCGCTCGTGCTGGGAGCGTCGAGTGGATTCGGCGGCGCGGCCGCGATCGAACTCGCCCGGGCGGGGGTGAACATATTTGGCGTGCACCTCGACCGCCAGGCGACGATGCCGAGCGTTCAACAGGTCATACGGGATATCAAGCATACGGGGCGCGAGGCGATCTTTTACAACATCAATGCGGCCGACGCAATCAAAAGGTCGGAAACGCTCGATGAGATCAAGGAACGGTTCGGCAACCATGGCAACACCGTGAGGGTTCTCATTCACTCGCTGGCGTTCGGGACGCTCAAGCCCTTCATCAGCCGCAACTCCGATGACTCGGTAAACCAGGCCCAGATGGAAATGACGATCGATGTCATGGCAAACAGCCTGGTCTACTGGACCCAGGGACTGTTCTGGCGGAATCTGATCAAGCGGGGGGGAAGGATATTTGCGATGACGAGCTCGGGGGGGCACAGCACGCTCCCTTACTATGGCGCGGTATCAGCGGCCAAGGCCGCACTTGAATCCCATATCCGCCAGCTCGCGAACGAGCTCGGCCCCTTCGGCATTACGGCCAACGCGATCATGGCGGGGGTGACGGACACTCCTGCGCTCCGCAAGATTCCGGGAAGTGTCGACATGCTCCGGATTGCCAAGGCGAAGAATCCCGGAGGTCGTCTCACGACGCCCGAAGACATTGCGAAGATGATTGTCCTCCTTACTGAAGAAAACGC
Source organism: Bacteroidota bacterium (assembly GCA_036386275.1). Classification (GTDB taxonomy): domain Bacteria; phylum Bacteroidota; class Ignavibacteria; order UBA10030; family UBA6906; genus Fen-1273. Next base: position 4,067 of record DASVIU010000315.1, read on the forward strand.
CGCCTGGGTGAGCGGGAACGTGATCGGCGTTGACGGCGGCGAGGACATCGTCAGTTACGTCGGCCAGAAAGGTGTCTCCGACTAGTCACTGTCATCGATGTCTGAAGTGTTAGGATAGCACCAGACCCCCGGCTCTCCTCCCATCGGCCCTGCTCTCCGGTCATACACCCTTAATCAAGGAATTCTGCGATGTCCGAGTACGCCATTACTGAGGAGCAGAAAATGCTCCGTGATATGGTCCGCGATTTCGTCAATGCCGAAATCAAGCCCATCGCCCATACGATAGACGAGGAAGAGAGGATCCCTCCCGAGCTGATCCGCAAGATCGCCGATCTGGGACTCCTCGGTGAGGCGTTCCCTCAGGAATACGGCGGGGGCGGATTCGGAGAAATGGGCTATTGCCTCGCAGCGGAAGAGATCGCGCGCGGGTGCATGTCGACTGCGACATTCGTCGGCGCCCACCAGTCCATTGGGGCGAACGCCATCTACCTCGGAGGGAGCGAGGCCCTCAAGAAAAAGTATCTCGTTCCGCTGGCGGAAGGGAAGATGATAGGGGCGTTTGCGCTTACAGAGGTCCTTGCCGGATCGGATTCGTTCAATCTCAGGACCAGGGCGGTACGCGACGGCGACGAGTGGGTTATCAACGGCGAGAAAATGTGGATCACGAACGGGTCGATCGCGGACGTCGTTTCAACGTTTGCGAGGACGGAAAGGGGTATCACCGGTTTCGTCGTGGAGACGAAGACACCGGGGTACACCGCCGGTCCCCCTGAAAAGAAGATGGGGATCCGCGGGAGCGTGACGACGCCGATCGTCTTTGATAACGTCAGAGTCCCGCACGAAAACATGATCGGGGAGGACGGTCGCGGATTCCTCGTCGCGATGAAGACACTGGATGCCGGCAGACTCGGGCTCGGAGCGGCGACTCTGGGCGCGGCGAAGGAACTGCTGGAGATGTCGGCGAAGTATGCCAAAGAGCGGAAGCAGTTCGACGTTCCGATCGCTTCGTTCGAGGCGATCCAGTTCATGCTTGCCGAGATGGCCACGTTCGTCTACGCAATGGAGTCCATGGTCTACAGGACGGCGGCAGCGTACGACGAAGGAAAGTCGATTTCCCGTCAGGCGGCCATTGTGAAACTCTTCTGCTCAGAATCGCTCGACAAGGTCGCGGACTTCGCGGTCCAGGTACACGGCGGGATGGGCTACTCGCGCGAATTGCCGATTGAGAGGTACTACCGCGACTCGAGGATCAACAGGATCTTCGAAGGCACAAATGAGATTCAGAAGCTTGTGATCGCACGGGAGGTGCTGAAGAAGGGGGGAAAGTCGTAACGCAGAAAAACTTCGTTGCCTCTTTCCGTCGCTTGTGCTATATTGTACGGTTTTCGGACAGGTAGCTCAGTTGGTAGAGCAAAGGACTGAAAATCCTTGTGTCGGGGGTTCGATTCCCTCCCTGTCCACTCGTTTTCAATAGTTTCCCCTCCCCGGGTCGGGACTGTCAGAAGAGGCGTCAGAAGAATGACAGTCTCCAGAGGGGTGTTCGATCTGTTGGCTGAACACTCTTCACATCACCATAACAAAGGCTCCTTTGGTCCCCTCAGTCATTTCTCACTACGAGATTCTCGAAAAGCTAGGTGAAGGTGGAATGGGCGTTGTCTACAAGGCCCGCGACACCAAGCTTGACCGGATTGTTGCCCTCAAGTTCCTCCCGGCGCGGCTGCTTTCGTCAACCGATGAGGTTGCGCGCTTCGAGCAGGAAGCCAAAGCGATCTCCGCCCTGGCCGATCCCCACATTGCCACTATCCACGATATTGACGAGGCAGACGGGCAGCGCTTCCTTGTTCTGGAGTACCTCCCGGGTGGGACGCTCAAGGAGAAGCTCAAAGGGCTCAGGGTCGAAGGAACCGAACTCCCCATCACGGACGTCGTAAGCTACGGCCTGCAGATCGCAGAAGGTCTTTCCCATGCACACCGGCGCGGGATTATCCACCGCGACATCAAGACCGATAATATCATGCTGACCGAGGGAGGTCATCTGAAGATCACCGATTTCGGTCTGGCAAAGCTGAAAGGGGGAGTCGAACTGACCAGGGCCGGGAGCACGGTCGGCACTGCCTCCTATATGTCGCCGGAGCAGGTCCAGAGTCTGACGGTCGATCAGCGATCCGACATTTTTTCATTTGGCGTTGTCCTGTATGAGCTTCTCACGGGGCGACTCCCGTTCCGGGGAGAGCACGATGCATCACTCGCGTATTCGGTCGTACATGAAGAACCTCCTGCCCCACACACCCTGCGGCCGGGGACGCCCCCCGCGCTGGAGCAAATAGTCCTGCGGTGTCTGGAGAAGGAAACGCAGAAGCGCTATCAGACAGCCGATGATATTGCCTATGCGCTCCGGCACCTCGGTGAGATGAAGGAGTCTCCGAAAGAAGCGCCTGCCAGTCATGTCAGGCGGACGTGGATCCTCGTCCCGGTTTCTGTCCTGCTCGCCGTCGTCCTCCTGTACCTCTTCCCCCCGTGGAAATCCTCACACACGGAACGGAAATCTGTCGCCGTTCTTCCCTTCAAAAACATGAGTGAGGACAAAGAGAACGAATACTTCAGCGACGGGATTACCGAAGACATCATCGCCCAGCTCTCTAAGATCGAAGACCTCAGGGTCCCATCGCGCGCCTCCGTCATGCGCTACAAAACCAGCGACCGGACGCCGCAGCAGATCGCCAGGGAACTCAATGTGGGGACGATTCTTGAGGGAAGTGTCCGACGGTCGGGGAATCGAGTCCGCATCGTTGCCGAGTTGATTGACGCACGCAACGACGAGCGACTGTGGACGGAGACATATGACAAGGAGCTGACTGAGATATTTGCGATCCAGAGTGCCGTGGCACGCGAAATCGCATCGGCCCTGAAAGCGAGGCTCTCTCCGGAGGAATCACGACGCCTTGACGTGAAACCGACGGAGAACGTCGAAGCGTACACCGACTATCTCAAAGGAAGGGAGTTTTACTACCGATATCACCGTGCCGACAATGATACGGCAACTGAGCTCTTTAAGAAAGCCATCGCCCTTGATGGACATTTCGCGCTTGCTCTTGCAGGCCTGGGAGATTCCTACGCTCAGCGGGCCGGAAAATTCGGGTACCCCGAAGCCTGGGTCGACAGCTCCATCGCCATCAGTCAGCAGGCGATCGCCCTCGACCCGGCGCTCGGAGAGGCATACAAGGCTCTCTCCCTCGGATACGAATTCAAAGGCTGGTTGCAGAAAACGGGCGATGTCCTTCAAAAGGCCTATGCATTGAACCCTAAATACGTGCCGACACTCGGTAACATGGGATTCAACTACCTGATGCGGGGAAAGCCCGATGAAGCGCTCCCCTGGTTGCTCAAGGCGATCGCCCTTGATCCGGCGTTTGTGTTCCAGTACTTCGGTGTCGGCGACGCATACACCCACCTCGGAGAATACCCGACTGCCGAGCAGTGGCTGGACCGGGCGATCGCGCTGCAGCCGGATTTGATCTATGCTCACTCGAAGATTTGCGACCTCGCCATCATCCGCGGGGACTACCGCAAGGCGGAAGAACATGCGCGTAGAATTCTGGCCATAGACCCGGAAGACGGCGTCGGTCTGAACTATGCAGGGGATGTCGCTCTCTTCCAGGGGCACCTGGAGGAAGGGCGAAAGTTATATGAACGTGCCGTCGGCAGGCAGGGAATGACGGAGGAGACACCGCGGCGCAACTCGACGCGCCTCGGCTTCATACTGCTCAAGCTCGGAGAGGCAAAGCTGGCACGAGCGATGTTGGATCGCAGCATCCGGGATGACGAGGATGCCCTGTCCCGTGGGAATGAATGGTATGCCATACCGCTTGATATTGCCTGTGTGCATGCTGTACGGGGGGAGACGCAGGAAGCAATCCGGTGGCTTCAGAAAGCCCAGGACGCGGGCTGGACGGAGAGCGCTATCGCGATGAAGGATCCGCTCATGGAAGGGTTGAGGAAGAACCCGAATTTCCTTGAAGTCCTTGCGAAGGCAGACAGAAGAGTGGAAGAGATGCGCAACCGGGTGAGGGAGAGCCAGAATACAGTCGCCGAACCGTCGAATCGCTGAACGCTCCCCAGATCACCCGGGAAAGGACCCGTTGTGCATAATTCTGTCGATGAAGAGAACTGAGAATCCTTGTGTCGGGGGTTCGATTCCCTCCCGTCCACTCGTTTTCGCCGGTTTTTCCCTCCCCGAGATCGCTCAACGCATCCTCAATGTGCTCAGGAAGTCTGTGTCAGTTATCTACTTCTCAGGGAACTATCATGTACTCTTGCGGAGACGTGTCCGGTACACGTCTGATGAGCTTTCTTGCCTCAAGGTCCAATTTCACCCATTCAAGATGCCAGGCAAGGGATCCCTGGAATCTTTGCTCCTTAGTTTTGAAGTGTTTTTCAATTGCGCTCGATATTTCACCGAACGTGGCTTTCCCTCTTGTGCGCAGGTATTTTAGGAGTGCCGGCTTCAGGAGATCATATTTTTCCTTGCTCATCCTGATGGGTTTCTTCCCCTGAGGATGTTTGAGTTGCACTTTGTCAATCATGTCCTGGTTCCCAATGGTTTGTTGAAAGTAAGAGAGTTAATTCCGGAGCTCTGGAAAACCCAAAATCTTCTTGCTCCTACTACTCCATCTCACCCATTTTCGGCCGTTCCCCGTCCGCTACTCCTGTTTTTGAAGAGAATTTCCTGTTTCCCACCTTGAATGCGCGTCCACCCATCTGATGCATGACCAGTACCATTTGGCTGTCAACAGTACCGCCGCACAGTACACGAGAGTCCACGGGAGCGAATCACCGAACAAGCCGAGATACAGCGGAAGGATCGAAAAGCAGAGACTGGAGCTGAACTGAATCAATGCCCCCTTCCTGCTGTGGACCCCCAAAAGGCCAATTTTTTCACATGGAGAGGAAACCCGGCTGTATTCTTCATTTTTGCTCCCCGGTTCTGATTTAGAGGAACCAATTTCATCCCTCATCCGTTCCTTGAGAGGTGACCGGGAGGCGGACGTCGGAGCGTCTGATAGAGGCTTTCCGCCTCCCCCTAACGCTGATGTGGATCTCCCATCGTTTTCTAGTCCCGCGGGCACATTGAGAATCGTACTGGCCATAACAATACTTCTTTCCGTCACGCTTGCCTGTCTCGGCGATTGTGTCGTTGTCCTCTCCTTTTCGCTTAACCGATCATACATTGCACAAAACTTTTGCGAGAAGAAGGACGTGCCAGGGAACACCTGCCAGGGCTGCTGTCTCCTCCGTAAAGAACTGCAGAATGAAGACCGGAAAGAGCAATCTCCCCCCGCCAGAAATCTGAAGGAATTCGACGATTTTCAGCCGGTTCCGGCAAATCCTCCAACGGCGGTTCGCACGCCCAGGACCGGGCAAGTTTTTTTCTCTTCTCTCAGGTTCACCATCCCCCTCCCCCCGGGGAGGGACATCGACCATCCTCCCGAAATCTCCTCCCTGTAGCGGCGCTCTGCTGCTGTTAAGGAAACTCACAGGAAGGAGTGTATCATGACCAGATTGGCCGCATATTTCGTATTTGTTGTGACTGGCGTTCTCTTCGTCCCCACTGCGACATTCGCATGCGCGTGCGGGTGTAACGTGTTTACCGTTGGTGCGCGGTGGACGATGCCGACGTCATCCGGATTCGGGGCGTTCCTCCAATACAACTACATGAACCAGACACGGAACTGGGGTGATTGGCAAAGAGCATCCGCCGATGCGAACCCGGATCAGGAAATCCGCACGAACTTCTACACACTCGGGCTGCAGTACATGGCGGACAGGGACTGGGGGTTCATGGCGGAAGCCCCCGTGTGGAACCGCTATTTTAGGACAACAAATGACGACGGGAATATCGCGTCGGCAACTCACACGTCGTTCGGTGACGTCCGGCTCATGGGAATGTACACAGGCATCTCGGAGGACATGTCCACGGGTCTCCAATTTGGGATGAAGCTTCCCACAGGCGCATTCCATGAATCTCTTCTTGACCGGGATACACAAATCGGGACAGGCACGACGGACCTCCTCTTGGGAGGATACCAGATGGGACAGGAGATAGGATGGGGATGGTACGCTCAGGTTATGTGGCAACATCCGTTCAATGAGCGTGACGGATACCGCCCGGGGGACAGCTTTGATGTGAACGTTGGCGCTCACTATGACGGACTCCTTAACAGCTTCAGGATCGTCCCCGTGCTCCAGATCCAGGGTTCATTCCGCGGAATCGACAGCGGGGACAATTCCGACCCGGATAATACCGGGTATGAAAGGCTGTATATTTCCCCGGGCCTTCAGGTCTTGGCCACAACCCATTTCACCCTTTACGGGGACCTGAGAATTCCACTCATAACACATGTCCGGGGCGTTCAGCTTGTCGCCCCCTCCCTGGTGAACCTGACGATGGGCTACAGTTTCTGATTTCAATCCGGGCCTCAACTCCCATTCTCAGATCCGGAATCAAGGTCTCATGTGGATGCAGGAACAACTGCTTCGCCCGCCTGGACCCGGTTCGTCCCAAGAGTCGCGTGTCTGATTGCATTCATTGCGTTCTCTGTCCACGCCTGCCTCTGGATACCCCGGCTGACATACGGGTTCGCCATGTACTACACGTATGCACGTCTCGCTCTGGAAGGGGAATCACTCGACAGGGCCTATGATGATGTATACTTCAATGCAAAGGTCCGCGAGTTCGGGTTCGACCTTCAGGATCAGCCCAACAATCCTCCGACGGCCGCGCTGGCATACATGCCGGTCGCATGGCTCCAGCCGGTACTGGCGAAGATCGTGTGGAGCTGTGTTTCCCTTGCAGCGCTTGCCTATGCACTGAAGCTCCTCTTCGAAATTTCCGGGATCCGGGCGAGCGGCAACGCAGGGCTGTGGCTGCTGACGCTGGTGTTTCTCTGGCATCCGGCGTATGACACCGTCGCATTGGGACAGGTCTATTTCCTCCTCCTGCTCCTCTTCTCTCTGAGCATGAAAGGACTCATGCGCGAACGGGTTGCGGGGACGGCAATCCCCCTCGCCCTTGCGCTTCTTGTGAAGGGCTATGGTGTGGTTCCGGCACTTCTTCTCGCTCTCAGGAGAAGATGGAAGGAATTCCTCATCGTCGTGTCGATCGCCACGCTACTCATCATTGTAACGCTCCCTCTCCTTGGCAGAAAGTCATGGCCTGCCTTCTTTTCCACGGTGCTCCCCTCCCTTGGGAGCCAGCCTTCCAGCGCACACGTTGCTTACCAGACGATCAACAGCCTCCTCCGGCACCTTTTTACGTTCGATCCGCAATGGCTCCCCCACCCGGTGTTCGTTCTCCCCGGAGTCCTTGTCACGTTTTTGAGCTACAGCATCAGCATCACGGTCGTCGTGGCGGTCCTCCTCCGCTCCCGCCTTGAGAGCGGCCCGGAAAAGTTCCTCTCATTTTCAGCGGCTGTCGCTGCAGGCGTGGTCACAGCTCCGCTGGCGGAAGA
>DASVIU010000316.1:0-3068 GCA_036386275.1 Bacteroidota bacterium
GAACGTCCGCCCTGATCCTGTTCCCCAGATTTGCCGGTGGTTCGACCTGCCGTACCGAGGAGAGTGCTGTCCCGAGAGCCTTGATTTCAACGTGAAGCTTGCGGGCCGAGGCGTTGCGCCGGAGCACACCGGTAAGTTCCCGGCGCTCGGAGGGAGAGAGGTCACCATCCACATCCCTGTTTATCAATTCACGAAGCTGTTCTCCTGTCATTCCTCCGTACCCCTTTCTTCTTCAGAATATCCTTGAACGTCTGCCGCGCGCTGAAGAGCCGTGATTTAATCGTTTTCTCGGGCAGATCCAGAATCTGGCCGATTTCGCGGTACGACAGTCCCTGTATGTGCTTGAGCACGATGACAGCCCGCTGGTCCACGCTGAGCATCATCAGTCCGTCCTGTATCCGCCGCTCTTCTCTGACCGCTTCGTCGTCTTTTTCGTCCGCCGTCTCGGCCGCCAGATCGTTTCCGTTGAGCCCTTCGAACCGCTTTTTCTGCTCCAGGGCATTGAGGGATTCGTTGACCGCGATACGGTAGAGCCAGCTGAAGAACTTGTACTGCGGATCAAACCGCTCCAGATTCTCATACGCTTTGACGAACACCGACTGCGAAACGTCGGCCGCATCGTCTGAATCTCTTACCATGCGGAGGGCTAGATTAAAGATTGCCCGCTGGTGCCTTTCTACGAGCAGATCGAAAGACTTGATTTCGCCCGCCCGGCATTGCCGGACAAGATCTTCGTCGTTGTGCTCTGTCATAATTACAGTCCAGCGTCAATAAAGTTGGTATTATTCAATCTCAAAAATAAGGTCAAAACGGGCTATTTTGAAGACATCCCGCACCATCCGGTTCATATGGACGAGCTTCAGGGCCTTCCCCCCCTTCTTCAGGCGCTGCTGGGTCGCAAGGAGAACCCCCAGTCCAGCGCTCGATATGTAGTCCAGGCTCTGGAAATCCACCACCGCTGAAGCATCGAGGCCGGAAAAAACTTCCCGGGCTCTATCGACCTGCGAGGCATCGAGCCTCCCTGTCAAGATTATGATCCCCTTCTCATTGACGGAAATGCTGAACATGCTACGTCTCCAGGTGTTTTGTCAGTGTGATTCGGCTCGTGCCGTCGACGTAATCGTATGTCAGTCCGTCAAGCATCTCCCGCGCGATGTGAATACCGAGTCCGCCCGGCTTCCGCTCGGCGAACGGGACGTCGAACTGGGTTTGCGTCGCTCGCGTGACATCGAACGGCACGGGGGTCTGTTCTTCGAGCCTGACTGTCACCGTCCCCCCGCTCCGGACCGCTTCGAGGAACACTTCGTTGGATGTCCCCCGGCCGTATTTCACGATGTTTGTGAAGAACTCCTCGACGGCCAGGTCGAGGACGTAGGAGGCCCGCGCATCAAGGCGCTCCTCGTCTGCAAACCTCCGAAGAAAACTGAAGACCGCGTCGAGCGATCGTATGTCCCTGTCGAATTGCTGGCGCATCATGCACACCGGCCGGGCATTCCACCGCTCTGAGGTCCGGTCTCCGTCATAGCCGCTTGATGACGACGATCGTCATATCATCCGCCTGCGGCGCGGTTCCCGCATGTTCACGGACCGCACTGATGATCGCGGCGATGATCCCGGCTGCGCCCAGGGACGTGCGCCCGGAAACGACGGACTCGATCTTCTGGTCGCCGAACTGGATCTGCCGGGGATCCACCGCCTCCGTGATGCCGTCAGAATAGACAACGACGACGTCACCGGGCAAAAGCTTTACCACCTCCTCCTGATAGGGGAAATCCTCCATGATGCTCAGGACGAGTCCGCCGGTCGACAGACGATGCGGGGGGCCGGCCCCGGAAAAGTGAAACGGGTTGTCATGCCCTGCGTTGCAGTAGGTCAATGTATGGTTGCTGATGTCCAGGCTGCTGTAAAAGAGCGTGACAAACTTGTCGGAGCTCGTGCTCTGGTGAAGGAGCTTGTTCGCCCGCTGCACGCAGACGGCGGCCGTGGGACTTGCAAGAGTCTGCCCCCGGAGCGTCGCCTGGACGTTTGCCATCAGGAGGGAGGCCGGGAGTCCTTTCCCCGAGACGTCCGCGACGCAGACCGCGATGTGCGTGTCGTCAACCGGGATGAAGTCGAAGGCGTCTCCTCCCACAAGCTGGGCGGGGATGCTTACCCCGGCGATGTCGTAACCGGGGAGAGCGGGGGGAGCCTTGGGGAGGAGGTCCATCTGTATCGTCGCCGCAAGACGGACTTCCTCTTTCATTTTCACAAGGGCCTGTTCGTCCTCATACAGTCGCGCATTCTCCACGATCTGCGCGGATTGTCCCGCGATAATCGCAAGGAGGCGCTGATCTTCCTCCGTGAATGACACCTCATCCTTTTTGTTATAGACGGTGAGGACACCTACCAGGGTCGATTTGACCATCATGGGGACGCACAGGAGCGACCGGATCGATTCGTCCCACTGGACCCCCCGGAACCGCTCGTCAGTCCGCGGATCATTGACCGTGAGAGGCTTCTTGTTGAGGTGCATCCACCCCAGAAGGCTCTGGCTGAAATGGTACTGGGGGGACAGCGACGAGCTGGCCATCGTACGGACGAGTGTCTTCATCACGTCGTGGGACTGGTGGTCAACCAGCGTGATAACCCCCTGGTCGGCGCGTATCGCGCGAATCGACCGGTGGATGATCGTCCGCATGATGTCCTGCAGGTTGACCGAGGCCCCGATGGCCCGGGCAAGGTCGTTCAGGATCGACAGCTCCTCAACCGCCCTTTTCAGCCTGCGGTTTTCCTCCTGCTGGGAGAGTCCGCCTGTACCGGGAGCGTCCTGGGGAGCCATGGGGATGAACGTGAAATGAGAGGAGAGAATTGCCATAAAAGTACGGAAACGGGCGGTCAAAAAGCAAGCTACGGCGATTCCATTCTCACAAACGGGAACCAGCCTCCCGCTGAGGGGGCGGCCGATCGCTCGTTTGAGGCATATCCTCCGTAGCCGCTCGCCGTGTTTTCGGGCCCGGTTTTTGTTGCCCCTTGCACTCTGGAGATAAGATGACCGCACAGCCCCGTTACAGAGAAATACCCTACGACTA
>DASVIU010000317.1:0-5861 GCA_036386275.1 Bacteroidota bacterium
ACCGGATTTACAACGGTCCTCGGACTTGCCTTCGATCAAGAGGGGCGACTGTACGTCCTTGAGAACACGACCGGCAATCCATTTCCCACCCCGGGAACCGGAACCATCGTGCGTCTGAATAAGGGGAGCAAAAGGGATACGATCGCGACGGGATTGTTCCTTCCCACGGCGATGACAATGGGTCCGGACGGCGATCTCTATGTCTCGAACAAAGGATTCGGACCTCCAATTCCTGGTTTTGGAGAGATTCTTCGGATTGCTCTGAACGCTCGAAGAGATGATTTCGTGAGGAGGGATGACGATTAGAGCCTCCCCGGGCTGGTACGTGGGCTACTGTGGTGATGGAGTGTGGCCCCGTGTCAGGCCCGATGTCCACCGTGCCCTCACTTCCCCCGGGAATACGGGAGGCCGTCTTTAGCTTCAGGGATCTGCGTGAGGAACCCATCGGCCAATAGAATACTGTGGGAATCTGTGAGGGTGGGGAGAACCGGGACGAAACATAGAGAAACTGCAAAACCCCTACCGGCAGTGCTGATAGGGGTTATTGCATTAGATATTTGTCTTCAAATAAGACGGCAGTCTCTTCTTGAGTTTCTCTCTGTGTGCCTTGTACCGCTGGTCCTCGTCCTTACAGCGAGGGCAGCGGTAGGCGTCGGCATGCCCCCGAAGGTCGTTGACGCAGACCCGTTGGGCATCTCAGGAATTTCCCTTGGTTGAAGTACGAATCAACTTATCGATCAGCGCGAGTATGTCTTCGATCGGCGCGGGCTTCCGCAGGAAGTAATCGTTCGGGGATTCCGCCGCCAGGCCCCGCAGGTGCTTGTCATCGTACCCGGAAATGAATATGAACGGTACGTCCCTGGCGTCCGTGAATGCCCGGACGAAACTGTGGAACCGGACACCGTCCAGAGTAGGCATGAACACATCGGAGATTATCAGGTCAATCTTCTCCCCTTCGAGGGCTTCCCGGGCCTGTTTTCCGTCCTGCGCCCTGACGACATCATGTCCCTTCTCGCGCAGAACTCCCTCCATGGTGTTCAGGAAGCCCTCATCGTCGTCGACAAGTAGAATTCTCATCGCACACCCGCAATTGTGAAGAGAAAACGCCGTATGGTCCCGGGCCGGCAATACAGCTCGTTTGTGGGTCCTGCAGGGCCCGAACCTACGACCCGCAGTCAATGTGTATGATGCCTGCCCCCCAACCAAATACAGGGTTTTTTGATGGAAACGCAAGCAGCAGGAAGGATAGAAAATGGGCTACAGTTCTTGAAGGTGGTCTGTTGCAATATATATTGCTCCCCTCTGAAGTGAGACAGTCGAAGGGGTTCTTCCGTAGAACCAGTAGCAGGTGCGCGGCCAGCCCATAAGAAACGCAAGTGCCATTCCCTTCGCTGAGAAAGGCACTTGCATTTCAAACGTCGAGTCTTTTCAGACTTAGATATCCGTCTTCAGATAGAACGGCAGGCTCTTCTTGAGTTTCTCCCTGTGAGCCTTGTACCGCTGGTCATCTTCCTTGCAGCGGGGGCAACGGTAGGTACCGGCCTGACCGCGGAAGTTGTTGCCGCAGACCCGGCAGACAGCCTGGACTGTTTTCTTCGTCATTTGCCTCTTTCCCTCTCTCATTGATGAATTCTGATCCTTTCCGGAAATAACTGCAAATCCCCTACCGGCAGAGCCGGTAGGGGATTTGCAGTAACAGTGTAGCGGGGACAGGACTTGAACCTGCAACCTTCGGGTTATGAGCCCGACGAGCTACCAATTGCTCCACCCCGCGATCGTTCTTTAATATACAATGGAATGTCTCCTAAGTCAAGTCCCAAATCCCTGTCTTCCAATCTAATTCTAGAGCCATCCTTTTGCCCGGTACCACTCCACGGTGCTTCGGATACCCTCCTCCAGCGGGATTTCCTGCCTATACCCGAAATCCCTCTGAGCTTTGGATGAATCGCACGTCCAGTAATCCTGGATCATGTCGCGGGCCTTCTCAAAATTGATCAGAACCGGCTTCTTGCTGAAAAGACCGAAAAACTCGGAAAACGCCGCAATGGCAAAGACGCCCGCCTCCGGGATCTTGATCCTGAAGGCACTCTTGCCGATAACCCTGCGTGAGACCTCGCCGACTTCCTTCCATCCGTAGACCTGGCTGCTCGATATGAAATATGTCTGGCCAAGCGCTTTCTCGCTCTCAGCGGCCAGGACAAACCCGCGGACCAGATCCCCGACATGTATCAGGCTCACGAATTTTTCCTTCATCCCCACCATAGGTTGCAGCCCTTTGCTCATGGTTTTGAAAAACTCGTAGATATCCTTGTCTCTCGGACCGTACACGGCGGGGGGGCGGACGATGGTTATCGGGATTGTCCCCCGACGCTCTGCGCATGCCTGTTCCGCCTTCAGCTTGCTTTGCCCGTACGTCGTAATAGGGTGGGGGAGTGTCTCTTCCGTGACGGGAGTTATTCCCGGGCTCGGGCCTGCTGCGGTCTGGCTGCTGATCTGCACGAACCGCTTCAAACCGGGGTTGTGTTGAGAAACGGCGTCGAGCATGTTCCTCACGCCTTCTGTGTTCCCCCGGAAGTACTCCTCTGCCGTTTTCGCCTTGGTCACTCCGGCAGAATGAAACACATAGTCCACCCCGGCGACCGCCTGCCCCAGCGCGTCCCTGTCGAACAGGTCACCGTACACGTAGTCGATCGGCAGACCCTGGAGCCACACGGTGTCGCTCGTCTTGCGGAGTAATACCCTGACGGCGTACTTCTGCTTCAGGAGGAGATCCACCAGGTGGCTGCCGATGAACCCGGTGGCTCCCGTTACGAGTGCGATCACGGGATTGTGCCCTGGATATGGGGGGAGGTTCGGGATTGACTTTATTGACCCGATCAAGTATATTAAGTAATTATTACTTATGCAATCCTGCATCCAGTGCTGAAATCCCCCGAAAGCACCACGGTCCTACCCAGTGATCGCACTGCAATCCTTACCACCCAAACGAGGAAAGCTCCCCAGTGACTGAGGCTACCAAGAAACCCGTCGATCTGTTCCAGAAGTGCTGGTCCTTCACGCGGGCTGATGAGATCAAGGCCCTCGGATACTACCCATATTTTCGCCCGATTGAGGAGAACGAGGGTCCCGTGGTGACGATCGAGGGGCGAAAAATCATCATGGCCGGGTCGAACAACTACCTCGGCCTCACGTCCGACCCCCGTGTCAAAAAGGCCGCGATTGCGGCGATTGAGAAATACGGGACCGGTTGCTCGGGCTCCCGGTATCTGACAGGGACGCTCGACCTGCACATACGGCTCGAAGAGCGCCTGGCGAAATTCTTCGACAAAGAGGCCTGTCTCCTCTTCAGTACCGGCTACCAGACCGCCCAGGGTATCATCCCGACTCTCGTGGGGAAGGGGGAGTACGTCGTCTCCGACAAGGACAACCACGCGTGCATCATGGCCGGGAACCTGATGGCGAAGGGAGCGTTTGCGGAGTTTGTACGGTACAAGCACAACGAGATGGACGATCTGGAGCGTGTGCTGAGCAAACTTCCCGCCGGATCTCCGAAGCTCGTCGTCAGTGACGGCGTGTTCAGTACATCAGGCACGATCGTCGATCTCCCCAACCTGGTGAAGTCCGCCAAGAGGCACAATGCGCGTATATTGATCGATGACGCTCACGCGACCGGCGTCATCGGGAAGGGTGGACGCGGCACCGCCAGCTACTTCGGGCTGGAGAATGAAGTGGACCTCACGATGGGGACATTCAGCAAGACGTTCTCCTCCCTGGGCGGGTTCGTCGTGGGGGAGCGGGCGGTCATCAACTGGCTGAAGCACCAGGCGCCGGCGCTCATATTCAGCGCCAGCCCGACCCCGGCTTCCGTCGCCGCGGCCCTCGCAGCGCTCGAAATCCTCGAGACTGAACCGTGGAGAATCGAAAAGCTCGTCAGCAACGCGCGGAAGATGCGGGAAGGCTTCAAGAAGATGGGATTCAACGTCATTGACGGCGAAACGGGGATCGTCCCGGTCATTATCGGCGACGATCCGAATACGTTCATTTTCTGGCGTGCGCTGTTTGATTCCGGCGTATTCGTCAACGCCTTCATAAGCCCCGGCGTGCCGAACGGCATGCAGATGCTCCGGACGAGCTTCATGGCGACACACGAAGACAAACACCTCGACAGGATTCTTGAAGTCTTCGGCGAGATCGGCCGAAAGCTCGGGGTGATACACTGAACCCGATGCAGATGCAGGCGCCCCCCTCTCCAGACTCCGACAACTGAAAGGTGCGTGCTCTTGATGAACGCCACCACTGTTCGCCCTGTCGTTTCCAAATCCGATGAAAAGAGGTTCATCAAGTTCCAGTGGGAGCCCTACAGGGGGAATCCCTGTTGGGTTCCGCCGCTGCTTCTGGACAGGCGGAAGCTGATTGACAGGAAGGGGAACCCCTTCTACAAGCACGCGACAATGGAACTGTTCCTGGCGGAGCGGGACGGGAAGGTGGTGGGCAGAATCGGCGCCATCGTCAACGACAATCACAACAAGGAACACGGGGAGAATATTGGCTTCTTCGGGTTCTTTGAGTGCATCGACGATCAGGGGGTGGCGAACGCGCTGTTTGACGCCGCGAAGAAATGGCTCAAGGGGAAAGGGGTGACGGCGATGCGCGGTCCTGCCAGCCCTTCAGTCAATGACGAGTACGGTCTTCTCATCGAAGGGTTTGACCGCCTCCCCGCAGTACTGATGACATACAACCCCCCGTATTACCAGTCCCTCATCGAGAAGTACGGCTTCAAGAAGGCGCAGGACCTGTTCGCCTATTACATTCACAAGGATAAGGTCTTCAACGAGAAGTTCAAACGGATCTCTGATACCGTGCTCAAGCGGGGAGGCCTCAAGATCCGTCCGCTGGATATGAAGAGATACGACGAAGAAGTAAAGTTGATCCGCGAACTCTACGCCAGGGGCTGGTCGAAGAACTGGGGGGAGGTCCCGATGACGGAGGACGAGTTCAACTACGTGGCGAAGGACCTGAAGGCGGTGGTCGATCCACGGATCGTGATCGTGGCGGAATCAAACGGGAAGCCTGTGGGCTTTGGCATGACGCTCCCCGATCTCAATCAGATTATTGTCCACAACAAGCACGGATGGCTTATTCCCGGGATCATCAGGATTCTCCTCTTCAAGAAGAAAATCGACAGGGTCCGGATCGTGATCCTGGGGGTCCTTCCGGAATATGCCAACACCGGGATCGGTGCGGCGCTCTTCTATGAGACGGGCCGCCGTTGCGTTGAGAGCGGGTATCCGCACGGCGAGGCAAGCTGGGTGAACGAAGACAACGTTATGATGAACCGGGGTGCGGAGCTGATGCAGGGGACGATTGACAAAAAGTACCGGATCTATGAGATGCCTCTCTGATCACCGGTCCCTGCTCGCGGGGCGGCGCAGTGGGACACGGAATGACCCAAACAAGGTGAAGGCATGCCTGTAAAGAAAGTCGAGAAGATCTGGATGAACGGCAAGCTCGTCGGCTGGGACGACGCCCGAATCCACGTCCTCTCTCACGTCATTCATTACGGTTCGAGCTGGTTCGAGGGGATCCGCTGTTACGAGACGGCGAAAGGACCCGCCATATTCCGCCTTGACAAGCATCTTCGCCGGCTCTTCGATTCCGTCCGGATCTACAAAACGGAGATCCCCTTCACACTCCAGGAGCTCGAAAAAGCGGTTCTTGATACCATCCGTGCAAACAACATGCGCTCCTGCTACATCCGTCCGATCGTCTACCGGGGGTACGGTGACGTCGGAGTAAACCCCCTGGGGTGTCCGGTCGACGTCAGCATCGCGGTGTGGGAGTGGGGGAGTTACCTCGGTGCT
>DASVIU010000318.1:0-13080 GCA_036386275.1 Bacteroidota bacterium
CATTACCAGGATGCGGTTCAGTCGTACATCGATGCCCTGAAGCTTGACCCGAAGGACGACGACACCAAGTACAATCTCTCCTACGCGCTGGAGAAGCTCAAAGTGCCTCCGCCGAAACCCCAGGACAAGAATCAAAACAAGAATAAGGACAAGAAAGACCAGAATAAGAACGACAAGCAGAAACAGGACCAGGACAAGCAGAAACAGCAGCAGAAGGACCAGCAGGAGAAGCAGAAGCAATCCCCCCAGCAGCAGCAGAAACAGATGTCCCGGGCCGATGCGCAGAGGATACTCGACGTCCTGAAGAACAGCGAGAAGGACGTGCAGAAAAAGCTGCATACCCGGCAGGCCGTGAGGCCAAAAACGGACAAGGACTGGTGACGGACGAGGTGGGAAAAGTGAAAAGGACGATGATCGCCCTGTGTGCGATCGCTCTTATGAGCGCGGTGGCCTGCGCGCAAAACGCACAATTCCAGGCGGGAGTCGACCGGACTCAGGTTGGGAGCGGTGAGCAGTTCACGCTCCAGTTCACGCTCACGAACGCCGGCACCGGAGGGGGAAAAAATCTGCAGCTCCCCGACCTGAGCAAATTCCACATCATGTCCGGGCCGAACCAGTCCTCCAGCATGCAGATCATCAACGGGGCCGTCTCGTCCTCCGTCACATACAGCTACATACTCCAGCCGAAAGAGGTGGGGAAATTCACGATCGGTTCCGCCTCGATCGACGCCGGGGGGGGGACGCTCAGGAGCGCTCCCGTCGCGATTGAGGTCGTCAAAGGCTCCGCACGCGCGAAGCCGCAGGCGGGAGGACAGGACGACGCGGCGGCGCAGATCGGGGACAATCTTCTCCTGAAGGCGACAGTGGACAGGACGCACGTTGTCCAGGGGGAACAGGTGAACATCGTCTTCAAGATCTACACGCGGGTTTCGATTGCCAGCTACGCGGTGGAAAAGAACCCCACGATGACCGGTTTCTGGGGAGAAGACGTCGAGACGCCGAAGAACATACAGACGAACCCCGAAACGGTGAACGGGAAACAGTTCCGGGTCGGCATCATCAAGCGTATGGCCCTCTTCCCGACGCAGTCCGGGTCTCTCGAGATCGGGCCGATGGAAGTGCAGACGACGGTGCAGATGCAGGACAGGCGTTCCACGGATCCGTTCGAATCGTTCTTCCGCGACCCCTTCGGCCGTCAGGTCAACTACATGGTCAGGAGCGAGGCGATCAAGATCAAGGTCGATCCGCTCCCTCCGGACCCGCCGTCCGACTTCAAGGGGGCGGTCGGACAGTTCGCCATGAGCACGACGGTGGACAAAAAAACGACGAGGACGAACGAGCCGATCGATCTGAAGGTCAATGTGTCCGGCACGGGGAACATCAAGCTGATCGAATCTCCCGCGGTGGAGCTCCCGGCTGATTTCGAGCAGTACACGCCGAAGGTATCCGATAACATCAACCGGACGGGGGACAGGATATCCGGGAGCAAGACATTTGAGTATCTCCTGATTCCCCGGTACCCGGGACTGAAGGTCATCAAGCCCGTGACGTTTTCGTACTACGACCCCGCAAAAAGGGAATATGTCAGGCTCCACTCCCCCCAGATCGAGTTGAATGTCGAACAGGGGACGGCGGCGGTGACGCCGATGATCTCCGGAGGCTCGCAGGAGGATGTCCGCCTCCTCAGCCAGGACATCAGGTTCATCAAGCTCGGAGAATCCGGGCTCTCCCCCCGCGGCGAACATCTTCACACAAGCGGCGTGTTCATCGCAATGCTCCTCCTCCCCCTGGCGTGCGCCGGAGGAGCGCTGGTCTATGCGCGCCAGCGGCAGGCCGTCATGCTCGACCAGGCCGGGTACCGGAACCGGAGGGCGATCAAGGTGGCGCGGAAGGGACTGAAGCAGGCCGAATACCTCCTGAAGGAGAAAGGCTCATCCGGCGCGCCGGCGGGGAACCAGCGGCTCAGGTTTTACGGTGAAATATCGAAGGCGCTCTGGAAATACCTGGGGGACAAGCTGACGATCCCACAGTCGGCGTTCTCCATCGAGGGGGCTGTCGCGGAGCTCGGCCGGCGTGAGGCGCCGGCGGATCTCGTCACGTCGCTGAAGGCGTTGCTCGAGACGTGCGACCTTGCGCGTTTCGCTCCGACGAGCCTCGACCTCACCGTCATGCAGAGGACCTACGACGAAGCGCAGCGCATCATCGTGGCACTGGAACGGATACTCAGATGACAATGCGCACGGCAGTCTTCATTCTTCTGATCCTTATTGCGGCGCGGGAGCTCCCTGCCCAGACCCCGGAGCAGCAGCTCCGCCAGGCGAACCAGCTCTACCAGCAGGGGAAATTCCCCGAGGCACGCGAGGCGTACGGGGCGATACTGAAAAGCGGCGAAGAGAGCCCTGAGCTCCTGTACAACCTCGGGAACGCCTGCTACAAGTGCGGCTCGATTCCCGCGGCGATTCTGAACTACGAAAGAGGGCGCCGGCTTCTCCCCGGGGACGAAGACCTGCGCCACAACCTTCAGATCGCCAACATGATGATCACGGACCGGATTGAGCCCGCACCGAGGCTCTTCGTGTGGGACTACTGGGACGGGATCAAGAACTGGTTCTCGCTTCCGGGCCTGACGCTCACCGTCTACCTCTTTTACGCACTCGTCGCCGTCATGGCCTCGGCATTCTTCCTGGCGCGCACATATGCACTCAGGAAAATTGCGATTCTGGCCGGTTCCGGCTCGTTCGTCCTGTTCCTGTTTTTCCTTGTGGTCATGATCGCGCGGCTCGGCGATGTCACGCGGACGGACGAGGGGGTTGTCATGTCGCAGATTGTGACCGTGAAGAACTCACCCGATGCAAAGAGCTCGGATGCATTCGTTCTTCACGGGGGAGTGAAAGTGCAGCTTATCGACAGGGTGGAGAGCTGGTCAAAAGTCCGCATCGCCGACGGGAAAGTAGGCTGGCTCGAAGCCTCCGCGGTGGAAGTCATCTAGCCCCCTGTTTTGCTTTCCCCCCGATTTTCCGTATATTTCGCGTCATCCTTGAGGGGATCTCCGGCGTGAATTTTACCGCCGCCTGAATTGTTCTTTAGTATGACGCAGAGAACGCTGGACAATGGCCTCCGGAATTTGCGGGGGCTTTTTAATTGTACGTCCAGGACGGATTCAGGTACCTCTCCCTCACAAGACGTTCCATTTCGTCGAGGGGAAGGCCGGTCGCGGGGAGAGAGGCCCCCCAGGAATTCCTGAGCGCCCGTTTCAGTCCCTCCGCGCTGATGCGGAGGTTGCGGAGGAATTCACTGTGCGTCCGGCCGTCCCTGTACTCAGGCTGCCGGGAGGGGAGAGGGAGAAGCTCTTCGACAAGCGCGATATCGAAATCGAGAAGTATGCATCCGTGAAAGAGGAGCGAGCGGAGCCTCCGCCGCTGGGCGTTGCCGGAGATCTTCCGCCCGCTGATCGTCAGGTCGCTGGACCCGCTCACCCGGACGTTCTCGCCTGTCAGCGCGCTGATGACGCCGGCATTCTGTCCGAGCACATAGTTGTTCGTTGTGGTTGCGCTCAAGAGCCGTTTATCGGCTGAAGTGTTCAGCACGAGCGAGAAATTCAGGCAGCCGGGCCCCTGGACAACTGTCCCGCCGCCGCTGGAACGGCGGAAGACGGGAATCCCCA
Source organism: Bacteroidota bacterium (assembly GCA_036386275.1). Taxonomy (GTDB): domain Bacteria; phylum Bacteroidota; class Ignavibacteria; order UBA10030; family UBA6906; genus Fen-1273. The sequence continues at coordinate 3,665 of DASVIU010000318.1, forward strand.
GGGACTGGCAGCGGTCGAGCCGGATCTCCCGTTCGGGCCTGTTCGTCCGGCCGAGAACGACGCACGGTTCTGACGGTTCCCAGAAGCGAAGAAACCCGTCCCCGGGCTCGCTCTCCCTCAGGTTCAGAAGGGCTTCATCGAGCGCGAGTTGACCGGCGGTGGAGGCGGGGGAGAAATCGACGAAGAGCAAAGCGCACATGCCGGTAGGTTTGTCCGGGAATTTGCCCCGGAATTTGACCCGAATTTGCCCGGGAATTTGCCCGGGAATTTGCCGGGGAATTTGATAGAGTAGACGGAATAAAGTACATTAGCCGGGCCCTTTTGGCGCCCCTCTCCATCAATCACATTCAACCCCGCGATGGAAACTGAACATACGGAACCTGAGTCTCTGACGCAAGGAAAGAACGGCAAAGAGACCGACGGGTGGATGGCGTCGCTCGAGTTCATACTGCAGACTGCCCTCAAAGACAAAGAGCCGGGGAACATCGCCCTTGCCCTGGAAAAAGTGAGCGAGCACCTGAAGAAGTCCGGCCTCACGCTCCCTCCGCTTGTCCGGACACCGTATATGAACACGATCGCCCCGGAGAACGAGCCCCCCTATCCGGGGAACAGGGAGCTCGAACGGCGCATCAAGAGCTATATCCGCTGGAATGCGATGGCGATGGTTGTGAAATCCAACAGGATGTACGCCGGGCTCGGGGGACACATCTCCACGTACGCATCGTCTGCGACGCTGTACGAAGTTGCGTTCAATCACTTCTTCCGGGGTGGCGATGGCGATCGGTCCGCCGACATGGTCTACTTTCAGGGGCACGGCGCCCCCGGCATGTACGCGCGCGCGTTCCTCGAAGGGCGGATCGACGCCGACATGCTCCACAACTTCCGCCGCGAGCTTGCGCCCGGAGGGGGGCTCTCCTCGTATCCCCACCCGTACCTGATGCCGGAGTTCTGGCAATTTCCGACCGTCTCGATGGGGCTCGCCCCCATCATGTCGATCTACCAGGCCCGGTTCAACCGCTATCTCAAATCGCGCGGGTTCATCAAAGGGGACGAGCCGCGCGTCTGGTGTTTTGTCGGGGACGGCGAATCGGATGAACCCGAGACACTCGGCGCGCTCACGCTCGCTTCACGCGAAAAACTCGACAACCTCGTCTGGGTCGTCAACTGCAACCTCCAGCGTCTCGACGGTCCGGTCCGTGGGAACGGCAAGATTATCCAGGACCTCGAGGCCGCGTTTCGCGGCGCGGGCTGGAATGTCATCAAGGTCATCTGGGGATCCGACTGGGACCCCCTCTTCGCCGCCGACAGCAAAGGGCTCCTCCTGAAGCGGATGGAGGAGGCGGTGGACGGAGACTACCAGAAATACTCGGTCGAGCCGGGAAGCTATACGCGCAGACACTTCTTCGGCAAGTACCCCGAGCTCGCCGAGATGGTGAACCATCTCAGCGACGAACAGATCCGGAAACTGCTGCGGGGGGGGCATGATCCGAGGAAAGTGTACGCGGCCTACCGCGCTGCGGTGGAATACCGGGGGGGGCCGACCGTGGTGCTGGCCAAGACGGTCAAGGGATACGGCCTCGGTGAATCGGGCGAGGGTCGTAATATCACCCATCAGCAGAAGAAACTGAACGAGAAGGAACTCAGGGAATTCCGCACCAGGTTCGACATTCCCATCAACGACGAAGAGGTTGCGGAAACGCCGTTCTACAGGCCCCCCGCAGGGAGCCCCGAGGCGAACTATCTGCAGGAGCGGCGCAAGGCGCTGGGCGGTTATCTCCCGGCGCGTCACGTGAAACCGCACCCCCTCGAGCTCCCTCCGATCGCTCAGTTTGCGGAATTCCTGAAGGGGTCGGAGCGGTTTGAGGTCTCGACCACCATGGCGTTCGTCCGGCTTCTGGGGATGCTCCTGCGGAACAAGAACATAGGACGAAGGATTGTCCCCATTATCCCGGACGAAGCGCGGACCTTCGGCATGGATCCCCTCTTCCGTGAGATCGGCATTTACTCTTCGAAGGGACAGCTCTACGAGCCCGTCGACAGCGAATCGCTTCTGTATTATCACGAGGCGAAGGACGGGCAGATACTCGAGGAAGGGATTACGGAGGCGGGTGCAATGGCCTCGTTCATCGCCGCGGGGACGGCGTACGCGAGCGCCGGCGAACCGATGATCCCCTTCTATATCTACTATTCGATGTTCGGTTTCCAGAGGATCGGCGACCTCGCCTGGGCCGCCGGGGATATCCGGGCGAAGGGTTTCATGCTCGGCGGGACTGCGGGGAGGACGACGCTCAACGGCGAAGGACTGCAGCACGAGGACGGGCACAGCCACATCCTTGCCAGCACGGTGCCGAACCTTGTGACCTACGATCCGGCATTCGCGTACGAGACCGCGATCATCATACAGGACGGTCTCCGGAGGATGTACGGCGAAGGGGAAGAGGTCTTCTACTATCTTACGCTGTACAACGAGAATTACTCCATGCCCCCGATGCCGGAAGGATCGGGGGAGGGGATCCTGAAAGGTCTCTACAGGTTCCGTCGTGGGAACCCCGCCGGGAAGCACCGGGCGCACATATTCGGGAGCGGGCCGATCATCAATCAGGCGCTCCGGGCACAGGAGATACTCGGGGAGCGGTACGGCGTGAATGCCGACGTCTGGAGCGCGACAAGCTATAAACTGCTCCGGAACGAGGCGCTCCTTGCGAAACGGTGGAACATGCTTCACCCCGGGGAAATCCCACGTACGTCGTATCTGGAGAACATCCTGGAGCACGAAGAGGGGGTCTTTGTCGCAGTATCGGATTACATGAAGATCGTCCCCGATCAGATCGCGCCGTGGGTCCCCGGAGGATTGACGACGCTCGGGACCGATGGGTTCGGGCGGAGCGACACCCGCCCCGCGCTCCGCCGGTTTTTCGAAATCGACGCTGAAATGACTGTCGTTGCCACGCTGTACGCCCTGGCCACCGAAGGGGAGATCAGGATGGATGTGGTGGAGAAGGCGATCAGAGAATTGAACATAGACCCGGAGAAGCCGTTTCCGTTACTTGTCTGACGCTCGCCGGACGTATTATAGAAGGAGATCATCATGGATGTTCGTCTGCCACGCCTCGGTGAAGGCGCGGATTCTGGTGTCATCGCGACGGTGTTTGTCAAAGAAGGAGACCAGATCCACAAAGACCAGCCTGTGCTCGAAATTGAGAGCGAAAAGGCGGTCGCGACCATTCCCGCCCCCGCCGGAGGGACCGTCACGAAGATTCTGGTGAAAGAAGGGGACGAGATAAGAGTCGGCTCCCTGATACTCGTTCTCTCCGAGAACGGCGCAGGTGCCGCCGCTGCCGTTGCCGCTCCCGTTGCCGCTGCCGCTCCCGTCTCCCCGCGAGCCATCGACGCCTCCGTGGGGGATGATGCGCGGGAAGAACCGGTGATCGATGTGCCCGCCGCTCCCCCCGTTCTGCCTCCGGCAGCCCGGGTCTCCGCCGGTCCATCCGGCTTCCCCGTTGTGCACGCCGCGGGGGCTCCTCCCCCTGCCTCCCCCTCGCTGCGGAAGATAGCGCGGGAGCTCGGGATCGACCTCCACCGCGTGGCCGGGAGCGAGCGCGGGGGCCGGATCGTCATGTCGGACCTTCGCGCCTATGTACAGAAGATCCAGCGCTCGGCGCTCGAGGGGCGTTCCCCGGCCGCTTCGCCGGCTCCCCCCGGCGCGCTTCAGTCGCCGAAGCCCGCGCCGGTCAGCATCGATTTTTCGCAGTGGGGCCCTGTCACAAAGCAGAAGATCACAACGCTCCGCAGATCGATCAGCCGCAAGATGGTCGAATCGTGGACCACCGTGCCGCACATAACCCAGTTCGATGAAGTGGATGTCACGGAGCTTCTCGCGCTCAGGAAGAAGTACGCTCCGAAATACGAAGCGAAGAAGGCGCACCTGACCCTCACGTCGTTTGCGATTCATGCCGTCGTGGCGGCCCTGAAGAAGCATCCCTCGTTTAACGCGAGCATCGATGAAGCGGCCGGGGAGATCGTCTTCAAGGACTATTTCAATATCGGGATCGCTGTCGACACCGAGCAGGGGCTCATCGTCCCTGTGCTCCGGAAAGCGGACACGAAGAGCGTGTTCCAGCTCTCCGTCGAGCTGAACGAGATTGCCGAGCGTACCCGCGGGCGGAAACTCTCGCTCGAAGAGATGCAGGGGGGGACATTCACAATTTCCAACCAGGGAGGGATCGGCAGCGGTCATTTTACGCCGATCGTGAACACGCCGGAGGTGGCGATACTCGGGATGGGACGGAGTCTCGTGAAGCCCGTCGTGAGGGAAGGGAAAGTCGTACAGCGGACAATGATGCCCCTTGTTCTCTCCTACGACCACCGGGTAAATGACGGGGCGAACGCTGCGCGGTTCGTTGTCGATCTTGTCAAGGAATTCGAGAGCATCAGGGAAGCGGACGTCAAAATCTGATCGTGCGTGCGGATGCCGCGCGTGGACCGCTGTGACGTCAATTCATAACGAGGACAACGTGAAGTCAATCAAAACTGAAATCGTGGTGCTGGGAGCAGGTCCCGGCGGGTATGCGGCCGCCTTTTATGCGGCGGACAAAGGGAAGAAAGTCATCATGGTGGAGCAGGACAAGCGTCTGGGGGGGGTCTGCCTGAACCGGGGCTGCATCCCTTCGAAAGCGTACCTGCATGCGGCAAAGCTCGTCACCGAGGCCGAGGAGTCCTCGTTCCGCGGAATTCATTTTGAGAAGCCGCGGATCGACCTGAATCAGATGCGGGCATGGAAGGAATCGATACTCGACAAGCTTGCCGGGGGGATCACCGGACTGGCAAAGAGAAGGAACGTCGAGGTGATGCAGGGACGGGGCTACTTCGAGGACTCTTCGACGCTCCGTGTTGAGACGGCCGGGGGCCAGCAGTTCGTCACCTTCGACAAGGCGATAATCGCGGTCGGGTCGAAAGCTGCCATCCCCTCCGCATTCGATCTGGGGAATCCCCGGGTCATGACATCGACCGAGGCCCTGGAAATCGAAGAGATTCCGAAAGATCTCCTCGTCGTCGGGGGAGGGTATATCGGCATGGAGCTCGGCACCGTCTACGCGTCGCTCGGGAGCAACATCGTGGTTGTCGAGGCTCTCGATGCGATACTTGCGGGTGCGGACCCTGACCTCGCACGACCGGTTGCACAGCGGGCGGGGAAGCTGTTCCGGGAGATCCGCGTCAAGACGAAGGTCGTGAAGATGGCGACCGCCGGGAAGCAGATCAAGGTGAACATGGAAGTCGGCGGGGAGAAGAAAGAGGAACTGTACGACCGTGTGCTCGTGTCCGTCGGGCGAGTCCCGAATTGTGCGGATCTCGGACTCGAGAACACCCGCGTCGAGCAGGATGAGAAGGGGTTCATCAAAGTTGACGAGCATCAGCGCACGGGTGATCCCGGTATCTTTTCGATAGGGGATGTCGCGGGAGGCGTGCTCCTCGCCCACAAGGCATCCAAAGAGGCGCGCATTGCCGTGGAGGTGATCACGGGGGAATTGAGCGCGTTCGAGGACATCATCATTCCCGCCGTCGTCTTCACCGATCCCGAGCTGGCATGGTGCGGGCTCACGGAGTCCGAGGCAAAACAGAAGGGGATCAACGTCGAAGTGGCGAAGTTCCCCTGGTCGGCTTCCGGGCGCGCGCTCAGTTTCGACAGGACCGACGGAATGACGAAGCTCGTGATCGACCCGGAATCGGAGCGGATCCTCGGGGTCGGGATCGTGGGATCCGGTGCCGGCGAGCTTATCGGCGAAGGGGTGCTGGCGATAGAGATGGGAGCCACGGCGAAAGACCTGGCGGAATCCGTGCACCCGCATCCGACGCTGTCGGAGACACTTTCGGAGTGTGCGGAATCGTTCTACGGTTACGCGACGCATACGTACGCAAAGAAGAAGACGACGACGGAACAGTAGGCCCCGTTTCACCGTTCTTTGAATCCACGGCATCACACCTCGTTCCATGAAGTGGCGTCTTGCATACCAGCTCATTGCCCTTTTCCTGGCGGCGGATTATTTCGCCTTCCAGGTTGAGCTCTTTGACAACGAATACGAGGCGAACCATCCCAGGACGTCCCGGACCAGTTCCATCACCGGCCCCGTCTTCACCTGGGAGTCCTTCGACAAGGAAAACGCCCCCCGGGCGTTCACTGTTGATCCCTGCATAGAGATCCGGCCTCTTTTCCGGGTCATCGACGAACCGACACTTCCTGTTCCTCCCGTCACCCCCCGTGTACCCGCCCGGGACAAATCACCTCCTCTCGTAGGATAAAAGACAACCATCCCTTCCCGGGATGGACCTGTATCCTTTGCCCACATTTCCTACGGAGAGAGGCATGAATCGTATTTTCCTGACGTTTGTTGCCACAGTGTGTCTTGTCCTGCTCTGCGCCGCTGAAGCGTTGACGGGAAGCATCCGCGGGACTGTCACCGGGACCCGCGGACCGATCGCGGGTGCGACGGTGCGGGTGCTGGAGCTCGACCGGACCGGCCGCACGGGTGCGGACGGCGGATTCCTGTTCGCGGACGTTCGCAGCGGTACGTACACCGTCTTTGTCCGCGTGATCGGGTACGCATCCCGGACGATGGCTGTCCGTGTCGAAGGGGAGACCGCGGATCTGGCGTTCAGACTCGCCGAATCGGCGATCGAGGCGGAAGAGATCGTCGTCTCCGGATCCCCGTACGCGCGCACCGCGGATGATCAGTACCAGTCGGCGGAATCGAAATCGCTTGTCGAATTGCACGCCAGTCCCGGCTCCAGTTTTTCCGAGAAGATCTCCGATCTCCCGGGCGTTGCGGTCCGGTCCAACGGCTCGGCTCCCACGCGGCCGGTACTCCGGGGGCTGTCGGACAACCGTGTCCTCGTCCTTGAGAACGGACTCCGCACGGGGGACATCTCCACGTATGACCCGGCGCATGCCGTGCCGATCGAAGCGGCGGGGATTTCGCAGATCGATGTCGTCCGCGGTCCGGCGACCATCCTCTACGGCCCCAGCACCATCGGGGGACTCGTGAACGTGTTCACCAACACCATACCGGCCGCCTCGGGCGCTCCCTTTGCGGGGAGTGTCTCGCTCACCGGGAACACGGGCAGCGATGAATACGCCGGATACTTCGGCGGCGTCCTGAGCAGCGGGGGGCACGCCCTCGGGATATCGGCGGCCGGACTCCATTCGCAGGACATCCGCATCCCCGGAGGGACCTACACCGATCCCGGAAGCAGTCAGCCCTTCTTCCTGAACCGTATGCCGCAGTCGTTCAATCACGTGCAGGAGGCGGGGATGGGCTATTCTTACCAGGGTGATTTCGGCATGATCGGCGTCGGAGGGAAGCACTACGAGATGAACTACGGAATCCCCGGCGTCCCCCCGAACCCGGACTGGGCCGACGTTCCCCCCGCGACTTCCCGCATCGCTCAGAAGAAGAACACGTTCGAGGTCCGGAGCCTGCTCGACGTCGGCGGACCTCTCGTTCGCCAGGTACGGTTCAATGCCAACTACGTCGATTACAATCATTCGGAGTTCCCGACCGCGCAGGACTCCACGGGGATCTCAGACCCGCAGGCGAACCACTTCCACAAGCAGGCGGTCAATGCGACACTCCAGTTTCAGCACGAGCGGTTCGGAAATTTCCAGGGGATCGTGGGATTCTGGACGAACATCGAGAGCCTGACAATTGACGGCGACATGCCCCTCGGGCCGAATTCCCTCACCACGGGTCTTGCAGGGTACGTCTACGAGGAATATCTGGCCGGCGACGATACAAGGTTCCAGGCCGGGATCAGGTTCGACTACAACAGGATCCATACTTCTCCCTTCGCGGATTCTCCCGACTCCCTCTTCCGCACACTTGATGTCGCCCGTCTCTCCAACGCCGTGACAGCGTCACTGGGAGCGGTCCGGAGACTCTCCTCCGGCATGACACTCTCCCTGAGCGTCGCCCGGTCGTTCCGGGCTCCGACGGTTCAGGAGCTTTTTGCGAACGGTCTCGACGCCGCAAGCTCGACGTATTCGAAGGGGGAGGCGGACCTTTCCCCTGAGACCGGGTTTGGCATCGATGCCTCGTTCAAGGCCCGCACCACCGCGTGTGTGATTGAAGTCTCCCCGTACCTTAATTTCATCAACAACTATGTCTACGCATTCCTCACGGGGGATACGCTCGAGGATTTCCCTGTCCGCCAGTTCTCGGCGACGGACGCACGGCTGATGGGATTCGAAGCGAGCATCACCCTCCAGCCGTTGGACAACATTGCCGTGAAGGGGAGCGTTGATTATGTGAACGCCGAAGACACGAAGAACAGCGTTCCCCTCCCGTTCACCCCCCCTCTGCGCGGTCTTCTCAGCGTGAGGTACCAGGACGCAATGTATTCGGGGGTGCTGGAATGGCGCCTGGCGGCGAGCCAGATCCGTCTCGGCGACGGGGACACGCCGACTGCGGGGTACGGGGTCGTCAACTGCGGTGCCGGCATACGGCTCTCTTCGGGAGGGCTCGTCCATGCAATAAGCGTGCACTGCGACAATCTTTTCAACAAGGTGTACCGGGACAACCTGTCGGTGATCAAGGATTTCATCCCGCAGCCGGCCCGCTCCTTCCGGCTGGCCTATGACCTTTTGTTTTGACGGGGGGGGAACTCGGGACGTTATGTCTTCGTTATAACAAGGTTCCCCACCTGGTGGCAAGCCAATTGGAAGGACGACGGTTGTACGATTCTGAGGGCAATAGGGCTGTACTATGAAGATTCCGTCATATTTACTCCTCGCAACGTTCGCGTGTGCAGTTCCCGCCGCCGGTCAACCGCCCGGCGGGGGGGACTCGTTGCTCGAAGAGGGGACGCTCCGGAACTGCGTGAGATACGCGCTCGCCCATCAGCCGTCGATCCAGCAATCCCTGCTGGATGAGCAGATCACGGATCGCAGGATCAACAGCAAACTGGCAGACTGGTTTCCCCAGGTAAACATCAGTCTCGGTGCGCAGCATTTCTACCAGATTCCCGTCAGCATCGTCGGGGGCACCCCCGTGAACGTGAGCCTGGACAACGCGTCCACAGGGACGTTGTCGGTCACGCAGACACTGTTCAACAGGGATGTCCTCCTGGCGAGCAGCACAGCCGGAGACGTACGGGAAGCAAGCAGGCACAGGACGACCGGCAATACCATCGATGTGGTGGTCAATGTCAGCAAGGCCTTTTACGCCGCCCTCCTGACCCGCCAGCAGATCAGAGTGCTCGATGATGATATCCACCGCCTCGAACAGAGCCTGAAGGACGCCTTCGCGCAGTACCAGGGGGGGGTTGTCGACAAGACCGATTACAAGCGGGCGACCGTCTCTCTGAACAACGCAAAGGCGGAGCGGACACAGAATGTGGAGCTCATGAAGGCGCGGGACGCCTTC
>DASVIU010000319.1:0-4197 GCA_036386275.1 Bacteroidota bacterium
CGGGCGTGACCGAAGTCCTGGCGTACGGAACCGCGGTCGTAATAGAAAAAGTATGACGGAAGGGGATGTCCCCCTTCTCCACGTTCTCCGACAAATTCAAAGGTTTCCCATGCGAAGTCTGATCATCAGTGCCGCGTTCTGCACGGTTCTCTTTGCCGCAGCCCCCGGGGTCTACAGCCAGCAGCCGATCCCGAGCCCCCGCGACTCCGTGTTTCTCTCGCTCGATACCAACGTCGTCAGCGTGAACTACGGACGCCCGTCGATGCGCGGCAGAAAGATCATGGGGGGACTGGTCCCATGGAACAAGGTCTGGCGCACGGGCGCGAACCAGGCGACGCACCTCAAGACGTCGTTCGACATGACGTTCGGCGGCGTGCCCGTGACGCGGGGTTCCTATACGCTCTGGACTCTCCCCTCGCCTGACGGCTGGAAAGTGATACTCAACAAGCAGATCGGGCAGTGGGGGACGGTGTACAACCCGTCCCAGGATCTCGCCCGGCTCGACGCGACCGTCGAATCCGTCCCCGCAACGGTGGACACATTCACGATCGTCCTGAAGGGAGCAGGCAAAACCTCCGGGGTGATGAAGCTCATGTGGGAGAACACCTCCGTGTCCGTCCCCTTCCAGAAGAGCGATCATATCCGCCCTCTGAGCGCGGGCGATTCCACGGAGATTACGCTTGCGGGAAAGAAGGTGGCCATCAGGTACAGCCGGCCCTACATGCGCGGACGCGCGATCTGGGGGGTCGTCGTCCCGAACGATTCGGTCTGGCGCACGGGGGCAAACCTCGCAACTTCCCTTACGGCGGAAGGGGACGTGACGATCGGGGGGAGCAGCGTCCCCGGCGGATCGTACACGCTCTACTCCATCCCCTCGGGGAACGCGTTCACGCTGATCATCAGCAAGAAGCCGGGAGGGCGCGAGCCGGCCTACGATCCCAAATCCGACCTCGCAAGGATTACCATGAAGCAGGAGCGGGCCCCCTCCTCCATCGACCCTTTCCGGATCTGGTTTGAACGGGACGGGACATCCGGCGGGACGCTCAATATCGGCTGGGGGGACAGGTTCTTCAGCGCGCCCATCGCGCCGAAATAGAAGCTCCCGTCCGGGACGACAGCACCAGGGACCGCCCCATCCGCGGCGGTCCCTGTTGCATATTCCCCGCTTCTGGAGTACATTAGTGCACCTCTCTGTTCTTGCAGCGTTTCGCACATTCCCGACTCACTCTCTCGATATCAGTGTATGGATATTCAGGGCAAGACCGTGCTCGTCATAGGCGGATGGGGACTCGTCGGATCGGCGATATGCCGCCGGTTCATGACCGAACGTCCGAAGCGGATGATCGTCACTTCCCTCACCAGAGCGGAGGCCCTGGAAGCTGTGGAGGGTCTGAGCCATGATTATCCCGAGGCCGGGAGGAATTTCTTCATTCCCTGGTGGGGGAACATATTCGTCCGCGAGCAGTTGAAAGACATGCCGCGCGAAGCCATCCTGTCGAGCCAGAAGTACAGGACGATGATCATCGAAGACATCGTCGAGGAGCTCTCCGGGCCGGTCCTGAAGCGATCGAGCCTGTACCGTCTGATCCAGAAATACAAACCCGAGGTCGTCGTCGACTGCGTCAACTCTGCCACGGGGATCGCCTACCAGGACATATTCCAGGTCTCACGGGAGCTTATCAGGGAGGTGAAGCATGCGCGTTCCTCCCGGAAGGCTCCGCCGGCGGCACTCTTCGACCGCGTCGAGCGGCTCCTCTGCACACTGTACGTCCCCCAGCTCATCCGGCACGTGCAGATCATGTACCGGTCCATGCAGATAGCGGGGACCGGCATCTATGTGAAGATCGGGACGAGCGGGACCGGGGGGATGGGACTGAACATCCCGTACACGCACAGCGAGGAACGGCCATCACGCGTGCTCCTTTCGAAATCCGCGGTCGCGGGCGCGCACACGCTCCTCCTGTTCCTCATGGGCCGGACACCCGACGCACCGATCACGAAGGAGATCAAGCCGACGGCGGCGATCGCATGGAAAAAGATCGCGTACGGTGAAGTCACCCGGCGGGGAAAGCCGATCCAGCTCGTGGATTGCCTCCCTTCCCGGGCGGTCCGTCTTGACAGGACGCTCCGTCTGAATATGCCGGGGGCCGCCACGCCGACAAAGCAGACTCTCAAATCCGTGTATATCGACACCGGCGAAAACGGGCTCTTTTCCCGGGGGGAATTCGAGGCGATCTCGACCCCCGGTCAGATGGAATTCGTGACACCCGAAGAAATCGCCGAGAGCACCGTATTCGAAATCAGGGCCGGGAACACCGGCCATGACATCATTAACGCGCTTGACAACGCGACGCTGGCACCGACCTATCGCGCGGGGTTCATGTTCAACAGCGCCATGGACAGCCTCCAGCAGCTTGAAAAGGACCACGGCGTGGACAGCGTCGCGTTCGAGATGCTCGGTCCCCCCCGGCTCTCAAAACTCCTGTATGAGTCGTATCTTCTCAAGCTCTGCTTTGGAGACATCAGGAGCGTGACGCGATCCGACGCAACGACGATGAGCCGGCGGCTCACGGACCTCATCGAGATCGACGACCGGCTCCGGTCCCGGATCATCTCCATCGGCATCCCGATCCTGCTCCCGGACGGGAAATCCATGCTCCGGGGAGCGACGATCAAGATCCCGCCGGACCGGGGGGACGAGACGCTCCCGGTCACGCCGAAAGCGATCGACCGGTGGGCCCACGACGGCTGGGTGGACCTGCGCGAAAAAAACATGACCATCTGGCTCAGGCGCCTGACGGAGATCAGCAGGATGGTGGAAAATCTCCCCGCGGAAGAGACAAGTTCGCGCGTCATGCGCAACCGTGATTACTGGAAAAACCTCGCCGAGATCGATCCGGGAAAAATCTGCGGATGGATCTTCACGTACGAGGAAAAAGGAAAACGAATGAAGGCATAACTCTATGAAACGCATCGGCATACTCACAGGCGGCGGAGATGTCCCCGGCCTCAACCCGTGCATCAAGGCGGTAGTATTCCGCGCCATCGACGCGGGGTACGAAGTCCTCGGCATCCGCCGGGGCTGGGCAGGTCTCCTGAACTACAACATTGCAGACAAAGAGCACTCTTCAGAGTGGGTCATCCCTCTGACGAAGACGAACACCCGCACCATCGACCGTTCGGGGGGGACGTTTCTCCATACCTCCAGGACCAACCCCGGGAAAGTCAAGGCCTCCGAAACTCCCGGTTTCCTGAGGGACCCCAAGCATCCGGCGGGAGATGGAAGGCTGGATTTCACCCCCCACATCCTCCGCGTGCTCAGCGCGCTGAACGTCGATGCCCTCATCACAATCGGGGGGGACGACACGCTCAGCTACTCGGTCCGGCTCCACGGGGAATCGTTCCCCGTGGTGGCAATTCCGAAGACCATGGACAACGACGTCTACGGGACGGATTACTGCATCGGCTTTTCAACCGCGGTGACCCGGAGCGTCGACTTCATCACGAACCTCCGCACTCCGACCGGCTCCCATGAACGGATCGCGATCGTCGAGCTCTTCGGAAGAAATTCGGGGGAGACCTCGCTGATCTCGGCCTACCTGGCCGGGGTGGACAGGGCCATCATTTCCGAGGTCCACTTTGACCCCGAGCGGCTGGCAAAATTCCTCATGGAGGACAAGAAAAACAACCCGAGCAACTACGCGATAATGACGATCTCCGAGGGGGCGCAGCTTGTGGGGGGAAAGATTGTGGAGTACGGCCAGGCGGACGCCTTCGGACACAAAAAGCTCGGCGGGATCGGGGCGATCACCGGCGACGCGATCCAGAAGCTGACCGGATCACACGTCATCTACCAGCAGGTCGCATATCTTATGCGGAGCGGCGAACCGGACGCCCTGGACCGGATGGTGGCGATCAGCTACGCGAGCCTCGCCACAGACCTGGTGTTGAAGGGAGAATTCGGAAAGATGGTTGCACTGCAGGAGGGGAAATACACGGTCAATCCGATCGAGACGATTTCGCAGGGAAAGAAAGTCGTCGATGTCGCTGAACTGTACGACAGCGAGAACTACAAACCGAAGGTCACGGCGTTACTCGGCAAGCCGATGTTTTTGTACTGATTGCTTCGTGGGGCACGCCTCCGGCGTGACCCCCTCGCAATGACAGCCCACGCTGTTAATGAACCGCCCGCAATTA
>DASVIU010000320.1:0-2209 GCA_036386275.1 Bacteroidota bacterium
GAATATCGACAGTGATTTCATCGTCAGGGCCAGCGCGAGGAGAGCGCCGATCATTGCCACTGGAATCGAGAAGAGGACAACAAACGGGTAGATGTACGAATCATAGAGCGCCACCATGATCATGTAGACGAAGAGGATCGCCGCCAGCAGGGCCAGCCCGAGGCTGCCGAAACCCTCGGCCTGATTCTTCAGGTCCCCCTGGTACATGATCGATATCCCCGGAGGAAGGGAGGTCGCGGCAAGCCGCTGCCTGATGTCCGCGCCAATCGACCCGCTGGGCCGCCCGACCGCCTGTGAGAAGACCGTCACGGCCGAATTCCTGTCGACCCGCTCGAGCTTTGTCGGGCCGGTGGATTGCGAGATCGTCGCGAATTGCTTCAGCTCCACGAGCTTTCCGTCCCTGCTCATGAGCGTCAGGTCGCCGATGAACGAGGTGCGCGACCTGTCGAATTCGTCGAGAAGTATCCGGATGTCGTATTCGTCGGCCCCGTCGCGGAATTTCGACTCGTCATCCCCCGTGAGTGCCACGCGCAGCGTGGCGCCCACGTCGGCGAGTGAGAGGCCGAGCGCGGCCATTTTCTGCCTGTCGATGTCGACGCGTGTCTCCGGCTTTCCTTCCTCGCTCGAAAGCCGCACGTCCGCGCTCCCGGGAATGCCCCGGACGATGTCCGCAACCTGCTCCGCCGAGCGGCGCGTCGTCGCGTAGTCGGGTCCGCTCACCACGAGCTGTATCGGCGTCTGGTTTGCGGTCCCGAAAATCCCGATAGGATTGACGCGCACCTTGACGCCCGGGAGTTTCGTCAGCTCCGTCTTGATCGCGCTCCCTACGTCGTCCGTGGAGCGCTTCCTCTGATCGCGCGGCACCAGCGTGATGTTCAGCTCCGCATTGTTGTTCGAGCTCTGGCCCAGAAGCCCTTCGCTCGAGACGCCGACGTTGACGAACATCTTTGCCACCTCCGGCATCAGAGAGATGGTCCGCTCGGCCTGCTGCGTGATGTAATTCGTGTTCTCCAGCGTTGCGCCCGGAGCGAGCTCGAGCGTGACCGTAAACTCGCCCCTGTCGGCGACCGCAATGAATTCGGACCCGATGAACCCGAGGGGGACGAGCATCAGCGAGAGCACAAACGCGGCGACGGCCCCTGCCTGGACGATCCCGGGATGCCTGAGCGCCCAGCGGAGGGTCTGCTGGTAGAATGCCGTGAGCCTCCCGAACATCCCTTCGAACCAGAGCGCGAATATCCCCATCAAGGTTGAACGGGAGAGGTGCTCCAGCTTCGTGAACCGTGAGGCCAGGAGCGGCGTTACCGTGAACGAGACAAAGAGGCTCATGAGCGTCGAGAAGACGACGACGAGCGCGAACTCCCGCATGATGTTCCCCACCAGCCCCGAGACGAGGCTCAGGGGGAGAAACACCACCACGTCGACGAGCGTGATCGACAGTGCCGCGAAACCGATCTCGTTCCGTCCTTTCAGCGCCGCCCCGCGCTGGTCATCCCCCGCTTCGAGGTGGCGGTAGATGTTCTCGAGTACGACGATGGAGTCGTCCACGAGTATCCCGACAACAAGTGACATCCCGAGGAGCGTCATCAGGTTGAGTGAGAGCCCGGCGGCGTACATCGCGATGAATGTCGACACCATCGAAGCGGGGATGGCGATCATGACGATGAGCGAATTCCTGATGCTGTGGAGGAACACGAGCATGACGAGTGCGACGAGAATCACGGCGACCGCCAGGTCCTCCTTCACTGCGTTCACGGCGTCCAGCGTGAACGTCGATCCGTCCTGCGCCACGTCGAACCGGACGTTCAGGTACTTGTAGTCCTTTTCGATCCCGGGGAGCTCTCTGTGGATGATGGCGCTCACGTCGACGGAATTCGCGTCCGACTGCTTCTGCACGAGGACGCCGATCGAGGTGGTGCCGTTGATCCGGGAAAGCGTGCTGTATTCCTTCTGCCCGTCCTCCACCTCCGCAATATCGGCGAGCGTGATGTCCCCCCCCTGTCGCGTCCGTCCTACGACGAGCCGCCGCAGGTCATCGGTGGAGGTGAACTTTCCGGCGACCCGCACGATATACTGATTGTCCCCCTCCTTGATCTTCCCCGTCGGGAAGTCGAGGTTCGCGCTCTTGATGGTCCCCGCAACCTGGAGGATCGAGAGGCCGTAGGAGCGGAGTTTCGCGGCGTCGATGTTGACCCGTATCTCCCTCTCA
>DASVIU010000321.1:0-1929 GCA_036386275.1 Bacteroidota bacterium
GGAATAGACCGTGGAGTCGCCTGTCCTCGGGGGCGTACATAATCCCCTCCCGTATCGCATCTGCGGGGCTCCCGATCCGGAGCGTTTTTCCCCCCAGGACCGTCTCACCGGAGTCCTTCGGGCCATACCCGAAGAGAGCCTGCATCACCTCTGAACGTCCCGCGCCGGTAAGGCCGGCAAGCCCCAGGATCTCCCCCTCGTGGACCGTGAGCGCAATGTCCCGGAACCTACCCAGTGACGAGAAACCGCTCACCGCAAGCTTCGGGGAGCCCGTCCTTGCCGCTTTCGGGGGGAACACCTGGCTGATCTCACGGCCGACCATAGCGCGAATGACCTCATCCGGCGTCGCCCCGGCCCTCTCACATGTCATGATATACTCACCGTCGCGAAAGACCGTGATCCTGTCGGCGATCCGGAATATCTCATTCATCTTGTGTGACACGAATATGATCCCGGCGCCGTCTTCTCTGAGACGGAGGAGGATCTGGAACAGCTTCCGCGATTCCCTGTCATCGAGCGAGGATGTCGGCTCGTCGAGTATGAGGACCCGGGCGTTGACGGAGACAGCCTTGACGATCTCGACGATCTGGCGCTGCGCGACGGTGAGATCCCCGACCGCGTCCCCCGGTTTCAACTGCACGTTGAAGCTCCGGAGGTAGTCGCCGGCAGCCCGCTCCATCGTCTTCCGCCTGACAAGGCCGAGCCTGACCGGCTCGCGGTTGACGAATATGTTCTCCGCGACGGTCATGGTGCTGCAGAGGCTCAGCTCCTGGAAGACCGTGCTGATGCCGAGCTCGCGCGCCTCGCGGGGGTTTGACGGAGCGATCTCTCTCCCCACCATGAGCACAGTACCGCCGTCACGGCGGAAAACGCCGGCGAGGATCTTGATGAGCGTGGATTTCCCCGCACCGTTCTCCCCGACCAGCGCGTGAATCTCACCGGAGCGGAGCTCGATGCCGCCGTTCTTCAGTGCGCGCGTCGGTCCGAACGATTTCGCGAGGGACCGTACTTCGAGCAGGGGCGGACTTACGGCGTCAGAATCTGATCCGGACATCTGTCTTCCCTGACTCCCTTCCCGGTGGGATTTGCGCGATGATGAGACCGCCGTCGTACGTGAAGGGAACTTCCCTTCCACCGGCAGTCACGCTGAGAGGAGCCCGCGGCCCCACCGCGGCGAGTCTTCCCCCTTCGTAGAGTAGAGCACTGATCACCCCCCCCTTCACAGAAGATCGGAGAAGTGTCGCCGGGGCATTATACTTATCGATGAGTCCGATGGCGCCCATGCCGCCCGTCAGGGGAATGACATAGTAGAGCCGGCAGCCGAGCCTCCCGAGGGAGACAGGGATCACGTCATCACGCCCGGCGTATCGCAAGACGCCGCCGGAACGCTCGACGATCGCGAATTTGTCTCCCCGTATCCCGTGAACATCCGATGGACGGAAGGTCCCTTCGACACTGTCGGCGTCGGCACAGTTCCATATGCCGAGGAGTCCGGCGCCGCCGGCCCGCGAGAACGCTTTGAACGGCACAGGATCCTGGACCTGGAACAGGCAGTCTTCGGAGGGAAGGAGAGGATCGTCCGACCGGATGATCTTCCCGTCGCTGTACACCAGGGGGCGCAAGACGTCGAAGTTCCCTTCGCCGATGTTGTCGGTAACGTACACCGGGCCGTTGTTGATCGCGCGCGCGAGGGCGTGGAACAGAGCGTTCGGGTTGTGCGACTGGAACTCGTCGAAATCAGGAAAGACCATCTGGGAGAAATAGAGGGAATTGTATACCGCCTGAAGCACGTGGGCGGCCGCATTCCCCCGCTGCAGGTTGTAGGTTTCCCCCTTCTCATACGGGAAATAGTCCTCGGATGCGCGTGCGACCGCCGTCGTCCCGAAGTTCCCCCACGCGTCCGGCGTCATGTCCATGCAGTTGATTAAT
>DASVIU010000322.1:0-5247 GCA_036386275.1 Bacteroidota bacterium
CTCGACAAGGGAGGAGAGTGGCTGACAGAATGAACACACTGAATGCGAACACAACACGCCCACGCTCGCGGAGGAAGGAGAACGTTATGTCCATCATCGCCGGATTGCTCCTCATGCTCTTTTTCGCTGCTGTCGTCATACAGGATGCGGCGGCGCAGGGTTCATTCAACGGCCTTTCGATGGGGATGGGGAACCTCTCCCGTCTCTCAAAGGCGAAAACCCGCTCGATCAGCCCGGAGAATTTTACGGGAGAGAAAGGGAAAGCAGGGATGGCAACGGAGGGGACGGGGGCCAAGGCAGCGCGTGATCTGGGACGGGGATGGAAGATATCCCCTTCCGTCCGGATCAAGGCTGGGGAAACATTTACCGTGGCGGAGATCAGCGGGTCGGGGGCGATACAGCACATCTGGATGACGCCAACGGGGAACTGGCGCCACCTGATACTCCGCATGTACTGGGACGGAGAGGAGACCCCATCGGTGGAGGCCCCCGCCGGCGATTTCTTCGCATGCGGCTGGGGGGAATACGGCCAGATCTCCTCCCCTGCGGTCTGCGTCAATCCCCACAGCGGCCTCAACTGCTACTGGGAGATGCCGTTCCGGAAGGGCTGCAGAATCACGCTCCAGGATATCGGGGCCGAAGACGCCACTGTCTATTACCAGGTCGATTACACGCTGACAGACGTGCCGGCCGATGCTGCATATTTTCACGCGCAGTTCCGGAGGGTCAATCCCCTCCCCTACAAGGATGTCGTGACATTGCTCGACGGCGTGAAGGGATGGGGGCAGTACGTGGGGACATCCATTGCCTGGGGCGTCCACAACAACGGCTGGTGGGGGGAAGGAGAAATCAAGTTCTACCTGGACGGGGACACGGACTACCCGACGATCTGCGGGACGGGGACCGAGGATTATTTCTGCGGGTCGTACGATTTTGAAAACAGGGAAAAGAAGGGATACCAGGAATTCAGCACCCCCTATTCCGGACTTGCCCTGGTGCTGCGGCCGGACGGATTTTACAATTCGCAGCAGCGTTTCGGACTCTACCGCTGGCACATCATGGACCCGGTCCGGTTCGAGAAGGACCTGCGCGTCACGATACAGGCTCTCGGCTGGCAGTCGGGGGGGCGATACCTCCCGCTCCGGGATGACATCGCCTCCACCGTATTCTGGTACCAGACCGAGCCCCATGCAGCGTTCCCGCCGCTACCGGAAAAGGACCAGCTGGAGGTCCAATAGGAGATGAAGGATTGTCATTTTCCCGCCCAGAAGCGGCGGGATTGTTAGCGCTTGAGGGAGTTCTTCGCTTCCACGAAATTGCGCACCATCCGTGCAGCTTTCTCCGTGAGCACCTCGTAGCGCCCATCGTCTATCGCCTTCTTGTCGAGCAGGTCGCTGCCGATCCCGACAGCGACCGCTCCGGCCTTCACCCATTCTCCCACGTTGTCGACTGTCACTCCCCCCGTCGGCATGAGCCGGATATCCGGGAAAGGGCCCGCAATGTCCTTGAAGTATTTCGGCCCGAGTGAGGTCGCGGGAAACACCTTGACGATGTCCGCTCCCGCCTCCCACGCCGTGAGGATTTCCGTCGGTGTGAAGCACCCGGGAATCGCGACCGCCCCCGCAGCTTTCGTCACCGCCACGACGTCGGGCCTGAAGACCGGGCTGACGACGAATTTTGCTCCAGCCGAGACCACGTCGTTCGCTGTCCCCCTGTCGGTCACGGTCCCCGCCCCCACGAGGACATCCGGGGGAGCTGTCTTCACAAGTGCGGCAATCACATCCACCGCACCCGGGACGGTCATCGTGATCTCGATACATTTCACCCCCCCCTCACGAATCGCCATGACGACTTTTGAAAGACGCTCGGGGTCCTTCATCCTGATTACGGCGACGACACCCGAGGAAAGGAGTGAGTCAAGTGTCTCGTTTTTTGTCATTTGAATATGCTCCGGCAAATATGCTCCCGGGAATACGTTCCTGTCATGAATCAGGGCGCAATATACGGAATTTTCCGCTTGATTTGCGGGGAATCTCTCGTTTCCTTACCCATGACCTCCGGGAATACACTTTCTCCTTACGACTCCCATGATCAATCACCCCCGTCTTTGCGCGCTCCCCCTCCTGCTGTCCGCCCTCGGAGGCATCAGCCTTTCAGCCACACCTCCCGATACCACGGAAATCAGGAATGCACTGATCATCAAGGCCCCTCCGGGTTTCCCGGATAATATCGCCAGACGGGATCCGCTGGAAGCGGCGTTCATCAACGGGACATGGAAACCCCCGGCAGCGGGAGAAACTGTGCGCTACAACGACACCGCAAGCGGAACATGGGAGCGGATCACCGCCAGCCCGGCCGGGTGGTATGATCACCCTGCGCTCGAAGGCGGGTACGTGTTTGCAGCTGTCGAGGGGGATACGGACGCCCCGATGCTCCTCGAAGCATTCGGGAATTCCATGGTCTATGTCAACGGAGTCCCACGGAGCGGTAATCCTTACGCCACCAAAGACAGATACGAATCGTGGGAGCCCCGGTTCGACTACTCACGGCTTCCTATCCTGCTCCGGCGGGGGCACAACGAGTTTCTGTTCCAGTGTAACAGGGGGGTGTTCAAAGCGCGTTTGACAAAACCGCGACATCCCCTGTTCATCAACGCAAGCGATGCCACGCTGCCGGACATCGTGACGGGAATACCATGCGCGATGCCGGGAGCCGTCGTGATCGTCAACGCATCGCCGGAGGCCGTACGGAATCTCACGCTCACGGCCACAACCCCCGGAGGAACTCCGGCCGCAACTCCGGTTCCGGTCATACAACCTTTCAGCGTCCGGAAGGTCCGATTCATGATCCGCGACAGAGCCGGATTCCACTCTGGAGCAATCCCCCTGCTCCTCACACTCGAAGGGGGAACAACGACCTCATACAGGGACACGGCCGCCGTGATACTCCGTGTGATCGCTCCCGGAGAACCCCGGAAAGAGACATTCATCTCGGCGATCGACAGTAGCGTCCAGTATTACGCCATCACTCCTGCGACGCACGCAGGAGAGCCGGCAGCTCTCTTTCTCTCACTGCACGGCGCTTCGGTGGAGGCGATCAACCAGGCTGCGTCGTATGCGGCAAAGCCCTGGGGGCATATTGTCGCCCCGACGAACAGGCGGCCGTATGGATTCAACTGGGAGGACTGGGGGCGTGACGACGCGATGGAGGTCCTTGCACTCATAAAAAAGAGATATCAGATTGACGAGAGCCGCATCTACCTCACCGGGCATTCGATGGGGGGGCACGGGGTATATCACCTGGCGTCGTTGTTCCCGGACCAGTTCGCGGCGGTCGGCCCGAGCGCAGGGTGGATAAGCTTCTGGACGTACCGTGTGCGGGAGAAAGTGGAAAAACCTTCGGTCATCCGCCAGATGCTGATGAGGGCCAACCTCCCGAGCGAGACATTCACGATGGCACAGAACTTCCGCCAGTTCGGCCTGTACATACTCCACGGAAGCGAAGATGACAATGTCCTCCCGGAGCAGTCCCGGATGATGGCAAAGCACCTTTCGACGTTCCATCACGACTTCATTTACCATGAGCAGAAAGGCGCGGGTCACTGGTGGGACATCTCGGACGCCCCCGGGGCGGATTGCGTGGACTGGCCCCCGATGTTCGATTTCTTTGCCCGGCATGCCCGTCCGCTGAACGGGATGGTCCGCCAGGTTGAATTTGCCACGGCCAGCCCGCATATCTCTGCGCGCAACCACTGGGTCACCGTTGACGCGCAATTGACACAGTTGACACTGAGCGCCGTATCGCTCCGGTTCGACCCGGGCGTCAACCGGGTGACAGGGACCACCACGAACCTCGCACGCATGGCGCTCGATCTCACACTCATGGGGGCGAAAACTCCTCTCTCGATCGACATCGACAGCGTCAAACTGACGGGACTCGTCCCGTCAGGGCCCGACACACTCCTCTGGCTCTACAATAGAGGAGGATGGCGGCAGGGCGAAGCGCCTCCTGCAGAGCTCAAAGGGGCGCGCCGCTACGGCACATTCAAGGATCTGTTCAGGAACGACGTGGTGTTTGTTTACGGGACGGCGGGAGACGCGGAAGAACGGGCGTGGGCGTTCAACAAGGCGCGTTTCGACGCCGAGCGGTTCTGGTACCAGGGAAACGGCTCCATTGAAGTCACAAGCGACGCCGGGTTCGACGGGGGCGCATACAGGGAAAGGAATGTCATCCTTTACGGCAACTCCGTGACGAACAGGGCATGGAGGGGGCTGCTCGGGGAAAGTCCGCTGCAGGCAAAGGATGGAGAAGTGACTCTCGGGGACGCAGTCTATTCGGGCACGGACATCGGATATGTCTTCATACGACCGAGAGCCGGAAGCAGGACGGCATGTGTCGGCGCGATCGGCGGATCCGGGATCAGCGGGATGCGGCTGACAGACAGAATGCCGTACCTCCTCCCCGGAGTCGCGTTTCCGGACGTGATCATTGCCCGAACGTCACTCCTCTCGAAAGGAGAAAAGGGGGTGGAGGCGGCCGGTTTCTTCGGGCTCGACTGGTCGGTGAAAGAGGGTGAGTTCGTTCTCGGATCTCAATAGTTACCCTCCGGGGCCGGCTCACATCTCCTGAATCTACTTCGCTCCAGAGAGCGACCTGAGCGTATCACTCAGATCGTGAAGTTCTCCCTGAACGTCTCTGAGCCCACTCGCAATCATGTGCAGCTGTTCAGCAGTGAGCGCCGCCGAGTCCACCGCCAGGGCAGCAACGCCAACCGATTCTGCAACGCGTTCGACATCGGCCCGCCTGGACCGGAGCGTCTCGTGAATCCCCTCCGCCGCGTCATTCATATATGGATCCTGTCAGAATGCTTAGAATTGTCCGGGAACGGGAGATTAGGCCTTCAAAAGCATAAGCCCATTCGGATTTAGCCATTCGTTCCTAAGACCAATATAGCATTCGGCCTAATAAAAGTCAAGAGGCATTCACAGCGGCGGGGTCTCACAACCGACCGGGGGGCCATGGGGCCCCCCGGAAAGTCATGAATCGATCGCGACAAAGGTGAGCGTCACTTCCCCTTTACATAGACCTTGTCCCCTTTGGCGGAATAGTAGAACTTTCCCCCCTTGGGACCTTCATAGATGTTCTGACCGTCCTTCGTCTTGCCGACGATCTTCGCACCGACAAAAT
Organism: Bacteroidota bacterium; assembly: GCA_036386275.1. Lineage (GTDB taxonomy): Bacteria > Bacteroidota > Ignavibacteria > UBA10030 > UBA6906 > Fen-1273. Next base: position 5,188 of record DASVIU010000322.1, read on the forward strand.
CCTTCACGTAGGTCTTGTCTCCCTTGTCGTTGAGATAGTATTGTCCCCCTTTGGAGCCTT
>DASVIU010000323.1:0-2513 GCA_036386275.1 Bacteroidota bacterium
CTCGATACATTGAAGTCCGCCGACGTCCACGGCCATCATCACCTCGCCTCCGACGATCGCCTCCTGGAAAGCGGTTTCGTAGAACAGGTTCACGTTCTGTTCCCGGGTGATCATCCTCTCCAGTATACCGTAGAGCGATCCAAGAAATTCCCCGCTCATCTTCTCGATCCCTATCGATTCTCCCGAGGCGTCACGGGGGGGGACATCCTTGCCGATCCTGCGTATCGCCCCGCCGGGGGCCACCTGAACCTTGATCTCCTCATCGCCCAGGGTCTTTCCACGCTTCATTGCAAGACAGTTGGCATGACCGGTCCCCTCGAGAAGCCCGATAATGCGCCGGTCGAAAACGATGTCACTGTCGAGGAGGACGATCCCCTCCCCCCCCACCGCGCGTCGGGTCAACCAGAGCGAGTAACTGTTGTTTGTCGTTTCGAAGCGATCGTTCCTCACGAACTCGACATTCAGGGCGGGGAACGTGTTCCGGACGAACCTGCGGATTTGATCCTCCCTGTACCCCGTCACGATGACGATATCACTAATGCCGTTCGCAACAAGGTTCTCGAGCGTCATGCGGAGTATCGACCTCCCGCCGAGCTCCAGGAGACATTTGGGAACGAGGTCTGTGAGAGGCCTGAGCCTGGACGAGACACCCGCCGCGAGTATGACCCCTTTCATCACCCCCCCTGCACCGCAAGGTGTCCGTTGTTCCATCGTTGGACAAGCATCATGATGACGGCAAGGATGTTCCCCACGCCGGCAATCCCCCACAGGTAGATGTCGAGACGGCCGCAAAACGCGCAGACGACAAGGAGCGTCCATTGCGTTGTAGGCCCCAGATACGTCCAGCAGTGCATGAGCACCCTGTTCGCCCGGACGTACTCCGCCGAATCGCCCGTCAGGGGCTGCGCCACCGTCCCTCTCTCTCCCGTCAGGCGCTGCTGGACCCGGGAGTAGAGGAGGTACGTACCGATGAGAAACTTTTCGAGCCGCATCCCCTTCCGGCCGCGGAGCCCTTCATACTCTTCCCTGAGTGCCTTCTGTTCCTCCACAAGCACACTCTTCCGGACACCGGTGGCGTCGAGAAACCTGTTCCTGTAGAAGTCCAGAAGCCCCGACTGGGCGGCGTTGCTGAACCCGGCCGCGGCGGTCAGGACCCACATCAGGATGGGCCTGTCCGACGCTCCGGCAAAGCCGATCCCGATCCCCAGATATGCGGCAAGGCTGACCACATAGTCCGCAACACCGTCCAGTATGCGGCCCAGTGGCGTCCCCGAGTGGTTCAGCCGGGCAAGCTGACCGTCGCTGCAATCGACGATATTGTACAACAGGAAGAATACCGCGCCGGCGACAAGCGCACCCGGAGTGCCGAGTGCGAGACTCACCCCTCCCAGGATGCCAAAGACCATCGAGAGGAATGTCAGCTGGTTGGGCGTGACGCCGGTCCGGCAGATCAGCTTGACGAACAGGAATGCGAGGGGGCGGTAGAATACCAGGTCGAACAGCTCTTCGACGGCGACCGACTTGAGTCCCCGTTTGTATTCCGCGAGGAGTCCCCTGCCCCCCCCCTCAGTCGTAGTACGACTTGATCGCATCGATGACACGGCGGTTCTCCTCCTGGGTTCCGATGGTAATCCTGACGTGAGAGTTCAGGAGGGCTTCGTCCATGAACTTGATGAACAGATCCCTTTCCTCGAGGTAGGCCTTCAGTCCCGCCTTCTGCGCCGGGGGAATCTCCGCGAGTATGAAATTGGCGTCGGAGCGGAAAACCCGGAATCCGGGGAGTCTCCCCAGGACGGCATAGTACCGTTCCTTGTCCTCGTTCATCTTTCCGGCGATTTCCCTGTAGTACTCCGGAGAATCCAGGGCGGCGATCGCCAGTTCTTCGGAGAGACGGTTATAGCCGAGATACCGGTTGTTGAATTTCGCGAGGGGGGTGAGCCCCGTCCCCATCAGGGCGAAGCCGATACGCACCCCCGCAAGTGCGTAGTATTTGGACATCGTCCGCACCACCAGGAGGTTCGGGTTCGCTTCGATGAGATCTTTGACGTACCCCGTCGTCGTACCGTAGACGTACGCCTCGTCGAGGACAACCACCGACTCCCTGAAATCGCCCAGTATCGCTTCCAGGTCGGCCGCATTCAGGGAATTGCCCGTCGGGTTGTTCGGCGAGCTGATGAAGACAACCGACGGCCGCTCGCGCGCATACACCTCGCGCATCGCGGGAAGATCGTACAGGAACCGGTCCTCGCCCACCGTCATGGGGAACTCCACGCTCAGGCCGTCGACTTCGGAGGCGATCTTTTTGTAATACCACCACGAATAGGCGGGGACCATGAGTTTCTTCCCCTTCCCGAGGTAGCACTGTATCGCCTGCTTGAGTATGTGCTCCGCCCCGTAGCCGAGCAGCACACGGTCCTCGGCAACGCCGAAATCGCGTGCGAGCCGGTCGGAGAGGAAGCCCTTGATTCCCCTGTTGAACGACCGGTCGTACCAGCTGAGATGCGAGAGGTCCG
>DASVIU010000324.1:0-3382 GCA_036386275.1 Bacteroidota bacterium
CGAGGCTGAACCTCTCGTGGTCACCGGGGGGAAGCCGGAACGTGCCGGAGGCAAAGAGGAAGGCGATATTATAGTTGAGAACGACAGGCAGGTCGAACCGGTTCGCAGGGACAGGATCGGTCCACTTCTGGTACAGTACGGGGGGCCATATCCCGAAGAAGACGACGGCATCGACAGGATCCGCCGGGGACGGCCCTTTGATCCTGTTCATCTGAAACCCCGTCAGACCAATCTGATCGGATTCATCCTTGTCCGTCTGATCAAAGTCCGGCTCCCCGGCTGTGGGAATGCCGTCTCCTTCTCCAAGGTCGTGCGTCCCCGGGACACCGTCTGCTCCAAGATCGTCGAACGTCACATCCCAGTTCATGTTCTCGTCGCCGGTCCACCAGAGCCCTTCCTTGAACGCCGGCCTGTTCTCGAGCTTCCCGTAGAATGCTTCAAAATTCGCCATATTGTAATGCGCGTTCACATACGCGCGGATGTTCCCCTGTCCGATGATTTTCGTCCCTGGCCCACTGTCGCGCCTCTCGTCCGGGATGCCATCACTGTCATTGTCAATGCCGTCGTAGGGGTTTCCCGGCGTCTCCATATACGCATACCCCAGGTATCCGGTCGGTGCACAGGTGCCTGCCAGATCCACTCCGTGTCCGTACTTGTCCCACGTGTACACAAGGTTCAGACCGGTCGAGCGGTCAAAAAAGGCATTGTCATCGTCGGACTCCGCGACACCGTCGCACGAAATTGCCGATCCGCCGACTCCCGAGTCCATGTAGAGGCCGAAGATGATGTTGTCATGGTAATCCGTCGTCCCTTCGTTGGTAATGTCATAGTGCCAGAAAATGACATTTGTCGCCTGCGGATTCGCCCACTGGAAGCCCCGCACCTCGACGCGAAGCCCGAGCCCCCGTCGCGTGGCGTCGCGGGAGTCGGGGAAGAAATGATCCCACCTGTCGTAGTAATCGTCATCCATCACGAAGAAACTCTCCTGGTCGGCGTTCGGCCTCTTGCCGAAATACCCGTTCCAGCTCCCGGGCCACCCCGGATCGTTGGGATCATTCGCCCTGTCAGGCCAGCTTTCCGGCCAGGTCCTCGAGTCGCTGCTGATTGCAATGGAGCGCCCTCTGTTGATTGTGGGATCCGCCTGGAAGTACCCGGGGCGGGGTTCAAAGCGCATGACCTTGCCGGAATGAGGACTGTTGTCCTGCCGCTCGCGGAACCCTGTTTCCATAATGAATGCCGGCGACACGCCATCCATGACGCTTGCCAGGACGAACGGCGTGATACCGTCCGTGTAGTTGAGCCCGGAGCCTTTGGGCACTTCCACAGAATGAAATACGGAGAGGTCGACGTGTATGGGATCAGCGGGATAGTCGCCGACCATGCCGTAGTTCCAGAATATTGTCCGGATATTCCCCGCATCGTGCGTCCCGGACCGTTCTGCATCGTTGCTGCCGCGCTGACTCTTGGGGACGACCGGCTGCAGGGAATTTTGCGCCGGGGCCTTGCAGTGCGTCAGGCCCGCAAGCACGAGAAGCGCCAAAAAACTTCTTATCTCGGTCTTCATCATGGAATCATCCCGCTCTTGCTTCATCTTCGAGGTTAGAATCTAATACCGACACCTGCCTCGACCCTCCTGGGTGGAGCGAAGCGGGAAGGATCCACAAGCGCCTCCCTGTCCGCCGCCGGCGACGTCGAGTAGTAAGGACTTCCCGTCGATGCAAACACGGAACCATTGGCAAAGCGTTCGTCCGTCAGATTCAGTGCGCGGGCAAATACCGTCAGTGTCGCAGACCCGATGTCAAAATACTTCTCGGCTCTCACATCAAGAGAAGTCCACGCAGGTTTCGTCGAGGAATTCGTCTCCAGCTGGGCGCCGAACGCCGAGTTCACCGCGGGGGTATACGTGCTGCCGCTCCCGTAGCGTAAGATTATCGTGATTGAAAGGTCGTCCGGTTTCATCCAGGACCCCGCGAGGTTGACAGTGTGTCGCTGGTCCCAGTCAAAAGGCTCCACGCGGGGGCGTGCATCCTGGCCGCCTGCTGCACGCACGGCAGTCTCATTGGGATCGCTGGAGTTGCCCACAGCATTCTCGTAGGTGTAGTTCAGGGAAAGAGAGAGAGAAGGTCCGAACCGCTGGTCAACCGAGAGCTTAACACCGTTAACAGATCCGAAATCAACATTGGTATATCTGGCGTAACGTGCATCCGCATAGGAGTCTATGAATGCAACCCCGAGGAGGTTCCGGATGTCTTTGTAGAAGACGCTGACATCGATGCCGAGCGTCTGGCCGAATTGCTGCTTGAAACCGAATTCATACTGGACGGTGAATTCCGGCTTTATGTCCGGGTTTCCCAGAACGCCGTACTGATCGATCCCCGCCTGAAGATTCCGGAGCACCGAATAGTCCGAATTGGAATAGAGGAACTGCATCTCCGGCATCTGGTAAAAATGTCCGTACGAGAAATAGAGCGCGCCGGTTGCCGTTACCGGGTACGACATGCCGAGCCGTGGAGCGAGGGCGAACTTTTTTGTCGTCCGTTTGGGATAAGAAGGCGGCGCATTCCGGATTGCATTCGCGGGATTTTCCAGATTGGCCGGCACTGTTGAATTGGCGTCGAAGTATTCCAGCCGAAGACCCGCCCGGATGAGAAAATCGAGCACTTCCACCCTGTCCTGGAGAAACGCCGCAATCGCAATGGGATGGTATTCCCGGAAATCGGTGGCCAGAGTATCGGGAACGACACGGATCGTCGACTGCGTACCCGAGACGATGTCGTAGGCCAGCGCCGTCGGGGCCCCGAAGCCGAGCGCTGAGGACTGGGTTTCAACGCCGAACTTGAGCAGATGCGCCTGCGACACCTGGGTCGTGACAGAGGCTTTGATGAGCACGGTGTTGGTTCTCTGCTCAAAACGTCCGATATCATATCCCTGTATGATCGCCCCCAGCTCATAGTTCGGATCGCTGCGCGGCGCGCCGGCAATGGAGTAGGCCGGATCGTACGCCGACTGGAAAGCAAAATCCGTGTACTTGAAATAATTCTGCCTCAGACTGACTGTATAGAATGTGTTGTCCGAGAGCGTGTGTGTCCAGTCGATGCCGTGCACAAGAGAAAGCGTCTTTTGTGTTCTTATCCCGTCGGGGTTAAGCCGGTAGTTGAAATCGTATCTGTGCCCTTCGACGATTCCGCCGATCGCCTGGTAGCTGATCTGGATGTCCGGGAGGGAGCGGTTTGAAACCTTGACCTGTCCCGACCATTCACGGTGATCGTTCATCGCCACCGTCCCATTGTCCCCTGACGGCACGAAAAGTTTCTTGCTAAAATCCGTCGTGTCGGCCGGCAGAAACCGGCGCAGGCCGTAAAGATAACCGTCGTCCGTGAAC
>DASVIU010000325.1:0-4165 GCA_036386275.1 Bacteroidota bacterium
GAATACCGCCGCAGGCAATCTGTTTTTGAGGTTTCCCACCCCTCCGACCCGTGTTTATGTGTGGCATGCAAGTTGTACCTGTAGAAGCAGGAATGTGCACGGCGACACCATCCGACACGTTCACAAGAGTTCAATTCACAAGGGGGGAAGCACCAATGAAGATGACGAATGCGGTGATAGCGGGGATGCTCGCACTGGGCGGGCTTTTCATCGCGGGATGTACAAAGCATGAAGGCGGCCCGGTCGATGGGTCGTCCGCCAATCTCAACCAGATGGCACAGATACAGACTCAGGCGCTTGCCGATCCGTTCGTGCAGAGCGACCAGGCGACGTTCTCCGACCAGTCCCTGCAGCCGACGGACTACGGCTCACTGGGGAAAGTCGATGCGCCGCTCACTCCGCTCCGCTGGGCCCGGTTCATATCGGGTGTCACGAGTACCGTGACGACGACGATCCTTCCTGGTGACACAGCGGCGGTGGCGCATATCGAGAAGACCATAACCGGGACGTTCAGGATCAAGGGAACCGAAGGGACCCTCGATACGATCATATCGAAGCCGTTCACCGACAAGGCGGTCCGCAACCTGCTCTTCCGGAAGGTGAATCTCCTGGACACCGCAGTCTGGCGTCCGACTGCGACTTCACTTGTTGACGGGGCAACTACTCCGCCTCCGGCGAACAATCAAATCGCGATCACACAGGTGCAGGTGTTCGCGCCGGCGGACACCGTGACTATCACGGATCCGACCTCATATTACCTCCGCTACCGCTGGCTTTCGTTCCATGGCGACGATCCGTTCCATGGCGGCGACAAGAAGGATTGTCCCCAGTTTAAGGGCGGAGACAAGGTCATCATTCAGGCGACCGTCGTCAGCGCGTCTGCCGACACAGACCTCGTGGCGCTCCGTTACGGGTTCGGGTTCGGCCTGGCGATCGGACGGCGCCAGCACATGACGCTTATTTCCCAGACAAATAACGGCGACGGCACATACACGCGCGTCTACCAGGCGACATGGTTCTCCCATTTCTTCACCGGGTTCTTCAATGCCGGTGTGGATGCGGTCACGCGGGGAACGCTGTACGATGATTCATTGCCCTATTCTGCAAGCTGGTGGGGGATTCCGTACAGGGTCTACTGATCTGTGCGGATTCATCGGGCGGGCCCCCGTACCTCTCCTGGACGGGGGCCCGACTATTTTCCCGGGGGTTGAAATTCAGGACGGAATTCGGCTCATTATCTCATAATCCGGGTTACTGTCCCAAGGGATTACATGAAGAAGCTCGTCATACTCACGTGTCTGTTGTTCGTCTTTCAGGCCGGCTGCCAGAAGCCTTCGCCGCTGACCGTTGAGCCACCGGTCGAATCTCCGGCGGGGTCGCTTCTGGTCACGCCGCTCAGCAATCCTGATACGAACATCACTGTCAACGCGGTCGATTCGACCGGCGTGCTCCCGACAGATCAGACCGGGTATTCCGGGCTCTTTCTCGTAAACACAGTGAAGTACGACAACGGCCACGGCACGACAGCCCTGGCATATGCAAGTGCGTACTTCGGTGACCGCAACAGGCCTCTGGTCGTGAACGGCAAGGTTGTCGGGTACTACGGCATCGACTTGATGCCTACTGCCTCCATCCCCCTGAAAATCGGGACGTTCCCGATGATTCGCTATCCCTACAAGATCCACATAGGGAGCCGTGACACGACGTTTGGCTACATGTACCGTGCTGTATTCGCTTCGCTCCAGCCCAGGACCTCGTTCGACTGGGATGATCCGGGGCCTGATCCGACAAGGCTCGGCCCGTTCAAGGATTCAGTCCAGACGCCTGAGGACCTGAAGGTGCTTGCTCCGTTGGGGGGGGCGATACTCTCCCGCTCGAAGCAGGTTGACCTGCGCTGGAGCGGCAGCGGAAACCTTGTCATCGTGATAAGTACATACAACACGGTGACAGGGAAGACAAGACCGGTCTTGGAGTTACAACCGGCTTTCAACACGGGTCATGCGGTCATAGATCCGCACGTCCTGCAGCTGTTGCCGCAGGTGCGGAATTTTGTGTTCACGTTCATCATCGCCAACAGGTTTGATCGACTGCTGGGCGGGATGCCAAAGGACAGGATACTGGTACAGGCCGCATCTGTCCATAACATCTACCTCCAGCTGCAATAATGCGATTGTCCCCTTCTGTCATGCTCCTCTGTTGTCTCGGCATGACAGGTTCGACAGCCTGTGCGCAGGCGATCTTCTCCCCGCGCGCATCGGCACTGGGAGCCTACAGCGCTCTGGTGCGGGATGCCCGCGGGTTCACGGCCAATCCCGCAGGGATTGTCGGGATGAAGGACTGGGACATCTACACCGCGACGTACAGGGCGACGTCGACATCCGGGGAGGGATTCGTGTTCAGCGGGTTCGGCATAGGGAAACGGTTCTTCGGGAACAATGCTTTCGCACTCCAGTACGCCCCGGGGACGTCGCTTGACGTGGTTCAGCCGTCGAATTTCACAATCGCTGGATTGAACCTCACTGCGGACAGGCAGATCTCGTACAGCGAACCTCTGGCCGCAGCGTACGCGTACCGCATCACGGACCAGCTCTCATTCGGCATTCAGGCGAGGATGCAGACGGAAAAGATCACCGACCCGGAGTACAGCCTGCAGAAGATCAGTGACTCTCTGAATGCCGTCGTCCCGGTCCAGCAGGAATTCACCCGGTCGACATGGTTCGTCGACATCGGCGCTCTCTGGAAACCCGTGGAGAAAATCGCTCTGTCGGCCCTCGGGAGAGGCCTCTTCCGGGTCAACGGGAGCGGAATCCCGTCCACGTTCGATTCCTACACACTCCCCCGTGAACGGTTCCTGGAACTTGGAGCTGCCTGGAATGTTGCCTCTGCGCTCACATTTGCCGCGGAGGGGAGCACGGATAAGCGCGGATCACTGGGCGTCGAATGGATTCCCGGCCTCAATATTGCGTTGCGCGGTGGATTGTACTCGGACGGCGGCGAGATCCCTTTCGTCAACGCATTCGGCATCGGCGTCGGATGGGCGTATCTCTTCCTTGAAGCGGACGCGTCATATGTCCGGTTTACCAACCAGTCCAACCGAAGGGGTTCAGTCACCGTCTCGTCGTTTGATCCCTCGGGTATAAAGGACCTCGGGTTGAGTCCTTTCTCGGGAGACAGGGCGTCGATTTCGATCAAGGCGATACTCGGGAGCGCGCGGGAAAGCCTCGTGCGGATTGAAGGAGTGGAGATGCTGGGAGGGATCTATCCGTCTGCATATCAGTCCCTGGCGTACCGCCCCATCGGGAAAGTCCGTGTACGGAACACCTCCGGAAAACCGGTGCAGGCGCGGGTGTCATTCTTCCTCGAGAAGCTGATGGACGGGCCGACGGAGTCGCTCCCTTTGAGCATCCAGCCCGGCGAATCCGTTGATATCCCGTTTACGGCCGTGTTCAACGAGAGGGTGAAAGGCGTTCCCGCAATCACGATCCGTGACGGCACTGTCGGGGTGACGGCAGCGCTTGAGAATGAATACGACGACCGCGCCCGGGCGCGCGTCCTCATACACGGCAGAAACGACTGGGACGGGAGCCCCGCTTCCCTCCGCTACTTTGTGACGCCGGACGACCCTGACGTTATCAGGACCGCCCGGGAGATTATGTTGAAGAACAAGGATTCCCTGTCGGGGGTCCCCGCCGAACTGGGATTGCTCCGTCGTGCGAAGATACTCTGCGATGCGTTCACGGGGACACTCGTCTACGTCAGCGACCCGAAGCACCTGACGGAATTCGTGCAATACAGCACCGAGACACTCAGGAGCCGGACCGGCGATTGCACAGACATGACGGTCTGCTTCGCCTCGCTCCTGAGCGGCATGGGGATCTCAACGGCGTTTGTCGATGTCGTCCCTCCCGCACACCCGGAGAAATCGCACATATTCCTCCTCTTCGACACGGGCGTCAGTCCGCAGTTCGGCGATCATGTCTCCTCCAACCCGAAGCGGTACGTTCTGAGAAAATCGAAGTCGGGGAGGGAGACCATCTGGATTCCTCTGGAAAGCACGGCGATCACGCGGGGATTCGACGAGGCATGGACGGAAGGTGCGCAGCAGTATTTTGATGACGTGGAACTGGGGCTCGGATTGGTCGCGGGGTGGGTTCATATCGTGGAT
>DASVIU010000326.1:0-2588 GCA_036386275.1 Bacteroidota bacterium
CAAACCCTCGCCATGGAAGGGGTGTTCGCATTCTTCCTCGAGTCCAGTTTCCTCGGCCTGTTTCTCTTCGGTGAAAAGAAACTCGGCCCGAAGCTGCACCTCCTTTCGGCATTCATGGTGTTCCTCGGGTCCTGGGTTTCAGGATATTTCAGCATCGTGACAAACGCCTGGATGCAGCACCCGGTCGGTTATGTGCCGGGTCCGAACGGGACGGTGACCCTGGGCAGCCTGGGGGACCTGCTCCTCAACCCCTGGGCTCTGTGGCAATACCTGCACAACATGACCGGGGCGGTGGTGACCGGATCATTCTGCGTCGCCGCGGCGGGTGCATATTACCTCCTTGCCCGGAGGGATGAAGAGTACGGGAAAATATTCGTCCGGACAGGCGTCATCGCGGGGCTCATCTCGTCGTTTCTGCTGGCATTTCCCACCGGCGACGCGCAGGGGAAGAATATCGCGTTCAACCAGCCCGTCACGCTCGCGGCGATGGAGGGGCTGTTCCAGACGGTGGACGGGGCCCCGCTCGTGCTGATCGGACAGCCCGACATGGAAAAGAAAAGACTGGACAACCCCCTTCATATCCCCAAGATGCTGAGCGTCCTCACGTACAACCGGTGGGGAGCGGAAGTGAAGGGGCTGGACGCATTCCCCTCCTCCCTGTGGCCGACAAACATCCCCCTCCTCTACTACAGTTATCACATCATGGTGGGACTGGGGACCATATTCATCGCGATCACCGCGGCGGGGACATGGCTCATCTGGCGGAAGCGAGCGTATGCCGCGCGGCCGTTCCTCTGGGTGCTGATGCTCTCGTTCCCTTTCCCGTTCATCGCAAACACGGCCGGCTGGACCACCGCCGAACTCGGGAGGCAGCCCTGGCTTGTCTACGGCCTCCTCAGGACCCCCGCGGGAACTTCGATCACGGTCTCGGCGGGGAACACGCTCTTCACGCTCCTCGGTTTCCTGGGACTCTACTTCGTTATCGGGGTGCTCTTCCTCTTCCTCGTCATGAAGGCAATAGGAGCAGGACCCGCACACGTCTCCCATCACGAAAGGGAATGAGCCCATGGAGATACTCTGGTTCTGCGCAGTCGCATTCATGCTCTGCATGTACGTCGTCCTCGACGGGTTCGACCTCGGGGCGGGGATACTGCACCTTTCCATCGCACGGAATAACGACGAACGCCGGAGCGTCCTCGGCGCAATCGGTCCTTTCTGGGACGGGAACGAAGTCTGGTTGATAGCGGCGGGGGGGACGCTCTATTTCGCATTCCCGCTCCTGTACGCATCGAGCTTCAGCGGGTTTTATCTCCCCCTGACGATCATCCTCTGGCTCCTGATACTCCGGGGACTGGGGATCGAGATGCGCCACCAGGTGGATCACCCGATGTGGCGTTCATTCTGGGACGGGACGTTCTCGGCCGGAAGCACGCTGCTGGCGATATTCCTGGGAGCCGCACTCGGGAACGTCGTCCGGGGCGTTCCTCTCGGCCCGGACGGGTACTTCTTCGAGCCGCTCTGGACTTCGTTTACGGTCCAACCGGATGCGGGCATACTGGACTGGTTCACAGTCCTGATGGGGCTTGTCGGGCTCTCGACGCTCGCCGTCCACGGGGGCAACTACATCGCCACGAAGACCACGGGAGACGTGCAACTCCGGGCACGGGCGAGTGCGCGCGTCTGGTCGTGGGGAGTGCTCCTCTCATCCCTTGCCGCGGCGGTTGCCACTTTCGTCATCAGGCCCGGCATCTGGACCAATTATTCGGAGCATGCATGGGGCTGCATTTTCCCGCTGCTCGGTGCTGCGGGTCTGTGCGGGATGTTGTATTTCAACCGGAAACCGGACGACCTCAAGGCGTTCCTCTCGTCATCCGCGTTCATCGGTGGGATGCTTGCCTCGACTGCATTCGGGCTCTTCCCCTACGTCCTTCCCTCTTCAACCGTTGAAGCTTACGGGCTGACTGTCTATAATACTGCTGCGCAGAGCTACGGGCTGGGGATCGGGATCGTATGGTGGACGGCCGGAATCGTCATCGTGCTCGGGTATTTCACATACCTGTTCCGCACGTTCAGGGGAAAGGTCAAGGTTCAGAAGGAAGGATACTGAGTGCCGGGCGCCCACTCAGCGCAGGGATGCTCCCACCGGGGGTTTCCCTTTCGCGATGAGACCGCTGACTGTGACGAAGGAATACCCCCTCCTCCGGAGATTGGCGATGATTTCCGGAAGCGCCTCCGACGTATGCCACCCGCGCGTGTTGATATGCATGACGATGATCGAACCTCCCCTGGCCATCGAGGAAACATAACGGACGATGGCCTGCTCCGAAATCAGGGAGTCGGGATCGCCGGAGGGGAGGTCGTACTGGATGACGGTCAGACCGAGCGATTCTGCCACCGCGGCGGCGAGACAACAGCAACCGACCAGAGACGGCCACAGGGTCCATCGCCTCATGCACACTCCTGTCATCGACCGGGCCGGGGGCCGGGCTTGCCGCGTCGCTCCGCGATCATCGAAGCGACAATTGCGACGCCGAGCACCACCATGACGATCGCCAGGGACGTGCCGATCGGGATGGGGAAAAAATCGG
>DASVIU010000327.1:0-2649 GCA_036386275.1 Bacteroidota bacterium
CCCGTAGGACCGAGCCAGAGGCCCAGGCCGGTGTTCGTCTTCTGCAGTTCATCCGCAATGGGCTTCAGGCCGTGCGGGAACTGCTCCTCCCGCAGCGCCCAGTCGCTCGCGTAGAGATCCCAGCCGTCATCGAGCACGAACGCATCAAGCGTGATGCCGTGTTTCCTGATCATGTTCCTGTCGATCAGACCGATGATCCGCATGATGTTCTCTTCGTTCATCACGTTCTCAGGGGGGATTTTCCGGAATTCCGGCGAGCGAAGGTCGTACCAGCTGTTGTAGAGCGTGTAGGGGCGCAACGGGGCAACACGGATATCGTCGACGTATTTCCAGAACCATTTTCTCACGCTGGTATCAGGGGTGACACCTTCCACCACCCACATCCCCTCACACCAGTCGGGGCCGACCTGCTCCCCGATTTCCTGCCCGCAGCGGAGGCGGAGAGCTTTCCCTTCGGCAACGACCTCATTCTGCGAGGCCGGATACTCAAGTCCGAAGAACGCCCCTGCGTTCTTCCCGTAAGCGAAAGCGGCCGGTTGCCCGAACCCCCCATTCTTCACGACGGCGGGGTTGCCGCGCAGGACGCAATCCCTCCCCCAGAGCATGCGAAGGAGATGGCCGGCCCCCGCGCTGTCCATAACCGACACGTTCCGCCGTACATAGAAATCATCTTTCCCGAGCCTGTACGTGACGCGGAGGAAGAGAGCCCGTTCCGGACCTGCGAAATACAGCATCAGGTCCTTCTCCCCCCGATCGCCCGAAGCGGAGTCCGCCCGGTCAAACGTGAAATCGCCTTCCCTCAGCATGACCGGATTTTCGGCGTTGTTCTTCTTGCCGGGCGGCCGCCACTCCGACCACATCAGGTCGAGGGCGAACCCCCCGTCAGTCTCGACAGCCGGCCGGGGGGTATGCTCTCCTTTGCCGCTGAGCAGCTCCACTCTGTCATTCGACAGGTGCCCGCCATCCACGGCTACACTGCAGGAAATGCGCGCATTGCGGAGTGTGAACACCTTTCCGGGGGGGGGAGTCCCGGAGGACGCGCCGAGCGTGATCGTCGCGGCAAGGACCAGGAGGGAGATTGAGCGTTGCATGTATGATCATGTACATTGTTGGACAGGTAGTGATGCTGATTTGCCCTGAGAAACTGGTCCGCTGAAACGTCCTTTGACCACGACGGCTGATATCAGAACGGGTCGACGGCGCAGTGATCGCGCAGGTATTCCTGGACCCCCCCGATGTCCCCCCTGCCTGTCAGATCGGGGACATACTCCGAGACCGGGATCGCAAGTACCGAACGCGGGTTCCTCCTGACCATGAGAGCAACAGCAGCCGGGAGTTCCTTCTCCTGGCGGACCGGATGGAGGGGAACTTCCTCCAGGAATCCGAGCACGGTATCATAGGAAAATCGGAATATGTTCATGCTGACCCCCACCCGTCCCCAGGCGTCACGGACCCTCCTGATGTCTTCCAGGGAAGGTTTCTCGATGATGCCTGTCAGGTAACCGTCACTGTCTTTTTCGAGAACCGCAAACTGCTCGATCTTCGATTGCTCGAACCGGAGCGCGTCCCGGTCATAGTCGATAAGAGCACCGGGGTGTCCGGTTTCAAGAAGTTGCTTCAGCACGCTCTGAGAATAGAGGTTGTCGCTGTTGCAAACGGTAAACTTCTTCCCCCGCCAGTCCGTCCGGACACGGAGCGCGCACAGGAGCGCGTCCGCCGTCCCCAGTGGCTTCGTCCGCCCCCCGGGGACGGGCTGAACGGCGTAGGATATCCGCACACCGTGGAACTCATTGTCCCGCATCGCACTTCCGTAGCGGGCGCGTATGCCGCCGTCGTTCTCTCCGACGACGATCACCAGGTCAGCATATCCCGCTTCGCGCGCATTCGAGATCAGGTAATCAAGGAACGGACGCCCGAGGCGGCCGACACCGAGCATCGATTTCGATTTCTCCCCCGCCTCAATGAGAAGGCCGGCGTCCATCCCCTCAGGCACAGGGGCGACTTCTTTCATGCGCGAGGAGACGCCGCCGGCAAGTATGACAAGATTGGGATTCATGCCGCGGCGTCTCCGGCGTCCCTCCGGGTCCCCGTGTCGACCCTGACGATGTGGGGTTTTCCCCCGGCACGCGCCACCGCCTCTGCAACCGATTCCGGGTTCACAGGCGCATAAGCGAACATACATCCTCCGCCGCCGGAGCCGTTGATTTTTCCTCCGTATGCCCCCGCCCCGGCCGCCGCATCGAGCATCCTGTCGATTTTGGTCGTCGAGATGCCGAGGACATCCCGCAGGACGGTATGATGAGCGGAGAGCAGTTCACCCAGGCACCTGTGGTCCAGCGGCTTCTTTTTCAGCAACGCACGTGCTTCACTCGTGATATCCCGGTTCCGGATGGTCCCGTCGAGAAGTCCGATCTGGGAGTGAGCGAGGCCCGATTCGGCGCGGGAGAATCTCCCGGAGGCTGCACTTGCGAGTGAGAACCCCCCCTCCTTCCGCCGCAGGAGTTGAACAGCATCAAGGACGCTCTCCTTCACCCGGGAGAGGATCCCCTTCGTGTCTTTCGGCTCTCCGGAATCCCCGAGCACGAACGCACCCAGCTCCACGTCCAGGGGCTCCACGGCGAACTCCGGCTTGAAATCGATCGTGATCAC
>DASVIU010000328.1:0-6916 GCA_036386275.1 Bacteroidota bacterium
CGACAACCACAGGGATGGCGGGATCGATCCCACTTCCGGCAAGATCCGGCGAGCCGATGAGGCTCGAGCCGACAATATAGTGGAACCGCTCACGGGGTACGAGGTCGATATGCCCCGCGGCAACTCTCTCCGGAGGCCGGACATCGACAACCTGAACGGTCTCCCCCGACTCCAATGCCCTGAAGAAATCCAGTGGGGTTATCTCAGGAACGGTCTGTGAATTCATGTTGTTGTCTTAGGGATAGGAGAACGGAACGGAATGAGAAGGAACCTCGCGTTCAGCATAGCCCCCATTTGTCTCCTCCTGCTATGCCGTCACATATCTGGAAATTCAGCGCAGGAGTCAAAAAGCCAGCAGGCTGAAGATTCTCTCCCCGGACGGCTTATTCCGGCCCAGGCGACAATGGCCACCGCCTGGGATATCCCGAGGGATCCTCTGGAGGATTCAACATTGGGAAGCTCCACGCGCGCCGAGGAGATCAGGCGGGGCTACAGGATATTCATGCGGACTCCGGACGAGGCACCGAAGTTCGTTGCAAACCGGCTCTCCTGCGGCAACTGTCATCTCAACGGCGGACAGAGGGAGCGCGCTCTTCCCCTTGTGGGCGTGGCCGGAGTATTCCCTGAATACAACAAACGGGAGGGGCGCCCCTTCTCTCTCGAAGACAGGATCGTCGGATGCTTCATGCGGAGTGAGAACGCTACAGGTTCCGCAGGCATCCCCGGCGCTTCTCCGGCCGGGCAGGACAGTGCGCTCTATCATATTCCCGGGCATATTCCCGGGCCCGAACCCCAGTCAGAGGAAGTCGCAGCTCTCGCCGCGTACATTCGATGGCTCTCGGATGGAATCCACGGGGGAGAAAAGCTCCCCTGGCGGGGGAAGAATCAAATCCAGTCTGACAGCCTGATCCCGGTCGAGGTGCTCAACCCCGAACGGGGGAGGACTCTCTTCGGAGAGAATTGCCGGGCATGCCACGGGGACGACGGGCAGGGAGTGCAGATCGGCGATAAAAAGGCCGGCCCACTGTGGGGACCGGATTCATGGAACGACGGCGCCGGGGCCGCCCGTGTCTACACACTGGCAGGGATCATCCGTTACGCGATGCCCTACCTGAACCCCGGCAGCCTCACCGACGAAGAAGCCCAGCAGATCGCGGCATTCATCAACTCCATGCCCCGCCCTGAGTTCCCGCTCAAGCAATCCGACTATCGCAAGGAGCGCATCCCCTCCGACGCCGTTTATTACAAAAGCCGCGCCGGAGAGAACCGGCGCTAACAGTCACGCCCAAAAACGGTGTGATCGTTGATCACTCACTTTTCAGCCGGCGTAGCAATATGTGCATCCATGTTCCTGCGCGCGATTGACAGCCAGGACACCCGAGGGGACGATCTGTATCCCGGGCAGGATCCCTGACACCCAGTCTTTCTTCACCTCCGCCGCGTCCATCTTCATTTTGTCCCCGACCATCTTGCTGTACACTGTCAGCGCGATGTCACAGATGCCGAACAGGACGCCGCTCTTCTGAAGCTGGTCGATCCCCATGCCGGGGAGAGGGAGCGAGCCTTCCTTCGGCTCCCAGAACGGGTTTGCCGTCAGCGGCGCTTTTGTCTCCTGGTCGTTGACGCTGAACGTCTCTCCAAACTTGTACTTCTCCCAGAGACGGCTCTCCATCCCGAGCGGGATCCCGTTATGACGGAGCACCATCACCGCGGTCACGCTGCTTTCGGATGCGCCGACCGCCTTGTTCGTCATCAGAAATACGCGTGCCCAGGCGAAAGGGAGTCCATTGTTCGGAGCGGGACAATCGAAGACCTGTTTGTGCTTCCCCTTGATTTTTCCAAGCCATGCCTCGAATTCGGAACCCCCCGGGGCCGGGACCGCGCGCTCTTCTGCGGCTCCGAGCTGAAGCGGAAGCGCCAGACCGGCAACTCCCACGGAAGCGGAAGCAAGAAGGGTACCGAGGAAATTCCTGCGTTGGATCGGATCCTTGAAGTGGGACATGGGAGTCCTCCTCTTGTGATAAGGTGCAATTGTGAAAGAACAGTAGCTGGGAAGGTACACAACGTCTTCTGCGGAATCAATCACATATCCATGTGGTGGCGAAACAAAGGTTTTCTTTGAGATTGACGGGGGGAATTCTGTATATTAAGGGAAAGTTGTCGTACGCGGACTCCCGCCAAACGTTCTTTGAAAGGAATCGGATGGAGATCTTCTCGTCATTCTGGCCCTGGTATGTTACGGGACCCCTGATCGGGCTCTATGTGCCTACCATGTATCTCCTCATCAACAGACATTTCGGCATCTCGTCCACGTTCCGCGACATTTGTGCCGCAGTCATCCGCCCCTCAGCCCGGTATTTCCAGTACGATTGGAAGGCCCAACGATGGCGCCTCATGTTTGTCGCAGGAATCGTTCTCGGAGGGTTCCTGGCGGGGGGGACTCTCAAAACGGCACCGCAGGCGCAAGTTTCTGCACACACACTCTCCGTGCTTTCTTCCCTGGGCGTCAAAGATTTCTCTTCGATGATTCCGGCTGACCTGTTTTCATGGGGGTCGCTCCTGACGCTGCGGGGGATCCTGCTGATTGCGGGGGGAGGTTTCCTTGTGGGGTTCGGGACCCGCTATGCAGACGGGTGTACTTCGGGGCACTCCATACACGGGATCGCGACATTCCAGCGGGTATCGGTCATTGCCACGCTCTGTTTTTTCCTGGGAGGAATGATCTCAACCTATCTCATACTCCCGTTCATTCTTAACCTGTAGCTTAACCTGTAGCTTCACCTCCAGCTCAACCAGTAGCGAGGATTCCACCATGGTCTATTTCATCGTCATGCTTCTCGGTATATTTTTCGGCATCATACTTACGAACGGAGAGGTGACCTCCTGGTTCAGAATCCAGGAAATGTTCAGGTTCGACTCATTTCACATGTACGGAGTCATCGGCTCGGCGATCGCCGTCGGAGCGATTTCGATGCTCTTCGTCAAGAAACTCGGCGTCCGCTCGATGCAGGGTGAGCCGGTTGTCATAGAGACAAAGCAGCTCGGCAAGGGGACGGCCATCGGGGGGATCATATTCGGAATCGGCTGGGCGCTGACAGGCGCGTGTCCCGGCCCCCTGTACGCCCTGGCGGGATGCGGCTATCCCGGTTTCTTCATCGCGCTCCTCTGCGCGATCGGGGGGGCCCTCGTGTACGGGCTCATCCGCGACAAACTTCCCCACTGAGGCTCAGAATGAACAGCCGGACATCCGACCGCCGCCACCTCATGATCGCCGCGTTGTTCCTCGCGGTCCTCTGCTGCTCCCCCCGCGCGAACGGGGCCGATACTCTTCACTCATGGAACGGCGGTCCGACGAGATTTGCCGTCATACAGTTTGTGAGGGATGTGACAACCGAAGGAGGACCGAATTTTGTTCCCCCTGCGGGGCGGATCGCCGTCTTCAGCCATGACGGCACGCTCTGCCCCGAACAACCGGTCCCCGCGGAACTCGCGTTCCTCATGGACCGGGTCAAAATGCTCGCGGCGAAGCACCCACGGTGGATGACGAAAGAGCCTTTCAAGTCCGCCCTCTCGAGGAACCTGAAGGCGCTTGCCGCCTCCGGCACCAGGGGGATGCTCGAGCTGACGGCAGGGGCGCACAGCGATATGACGACGGAAGAATTTGAGACAACGGTGACAAACTGGCTCGCGAAGACGAGAAACCCCAAATTGAACCGCCCCTACAACCAGTGCGGGCTTCTCCCGATGCTTGAGCTTCTCGATTTCCTCCACTCGAGCGGGTTCAAGACATACATCCTCGTGCGGGGAGACGCCGGGTTCCTCAGGCCGTGGGCCGAGAAGGCATACGGTGTCCCTCCCGATCGGGTGATCGGGAGCAGCGTGAAAATGAAATTCGGGGTTCGCAAGGGTGCACCGACACTCGTGAGGCGCCCGGAGTTCCACTTGATGGAGGACGGGCCCGGCAGACCGGGCGCAATCTACCGGGTGACAGGCCGCCGCCCCATAGCGGCGTTCGGGAACTCCGACGGCGACATCGAAATGATGCAGTGGACCGCCGCCGGGAAGGGGAGGCACCTGGTGCTCCTTGTGCATCACACCAACGGGGGGAATGAATTCGCCTACGACAGGAAGGCGATGTTCGGCAGGCTCGACAGGGGACTTGACATAGCGAGGAAAAACAGATGGACAATCGCAGACATGACGAAGGACTGGAACAGGTTCTTCCCGAAAACAGGCAAATGAGAAGGGGGGCCTGACACCAGAATTGCCGCCAGCACCCTCGTTCGCCGAGAGACTCTTACACCGATTTCACCTTCTGCCCACGCCGGTTATGGACGCGTTCGGCGCGGTCATTTTCGCGCGTGCGCTGACGGTGGGGCTGCGGAGAGGGATGTTCGAATCGGTCGCCGGACGGCCTCTCGCTCTGGAGGAATTATCGGGGGAAACGGGGTTGAGCCCGGAAGGGGTCCGGCTCCTCGCCGACGCGTTCGTCGCGGGAGGATATCTGGAATGCAGAAAGGGGAAGTACAGCGCGTCCGCGGAGGCAAAGAAATGGCTCGTCAAGGATTCCGAGACATACCTCGGAGACCTGATATACTATTTTGACTCGCTCAACACGCGGCTTGCGGGGCTGGACTATTCTCTGGAACACGGGAAACCAAGGGAACCGTACTACGCCTCATTCACCGACAGTGAGTGGGAGACATACGTCAGGGGGATGGCGAACCTCGCACGCCTTCTGATGCCGGAAGTCATGAGGAGAATCTGGCTCCCGGCAGGCGGAGGGCGCATACTCGATCTCGGCGGCTCGCATGGTCTCTACTCGCTGGAATGCTGCCGGAGGTTCCCGGAGTGCACCGCGGTCGTGATGGATTTTGCTCCCGCCCTTCGCTGGGCGGCCGCCATGCATGCAGGGGAGCCCGGGACACGGATCTCACTCTCCGCCGGGGATATCCTGACCGCACCGCTCCCTCCGGGACAGGATGCCGTATTGATGTTCAATATCCTGCACGGGTTCGACGGAGAGACAAACCGGAAACTGATCGCTCGCGCTTCGGGCGCACTCAGGCGCGGGGGAAGCATGTACATACTCGACCAGATGACCGGCGCCGGACGACGCTCCCTGCTCTCCCGGTTCATGCCCCTGATGGTCGGTCTCAACCTGATGAATGAGATCGGCGGCAGCGCATACTCTGTCCCGCTGATCCGCGAGTGGTGCGCGGAGGCGGCCACGTTCAGGATCATGCCCCTCAGGTTTCCCGGAGTGACACTGATCCAGGCGACAGACTGGAGCGGGCCGGCGTCAATTCACCGTGATCGAGACTGAGACCGTCTTAGGTGCCGTGGCTGTGTTGTCTTTTACCGTCACCGTGGTGGAGTAGTAGTCCACGCTAGCACCGGTGATCTTGAGATCAGCGGTAGTGCTGTCGGCGTGGGCAAGCACAGCCGTTGCGGTCGCGTTCGGACCCGCCGAGATGCTGTACGGCGGCGTCCCCCCGCTCACGCTCACATGCTGGACTCCACCGATTCCCAGAGAGACCGATAGAGGCGCGGCGGTGAGGCCGGACGCCGGGGGGGTGTAGGTCTGCTGCGGGTACGTGGGGGGAGCAGAACTATCTTTGGAACAGGCGCCGATTCCCAACATCAGGGCGGCAGGGAGAAAAAGACGGAGCGCAAATCGTCGCATGGGACTACCCTTTCCTCTTTCTCCCTATACAACGACCGAGCCCGATGAGTTCCCAGGTCTGGTTCAGTCGGTACCCGTGCCGGCCGGGACGTCTTCTGCAACGGACTGGAGGACCTCATGTGTATCAGCATTCTGTATCCATGCCGCGACCGTGAGGTTTGACCGGTCGACCTTCTCCGGCAACCCCCTCCAGCCGCTGAAATTCCGTCGCCGGCCGGGCCAGGAGGGCTGCCCCTTCGGGTCGTTCAGCACATCCCTGATGCCCGCCTCCACATCTGCCATGCCCAGAGTCAGCTGAATCGTCTCTTCCCGGAGAGTTGACGACACGGGAGTACCGGCGGGGCCGCCGAACAACTTCCTGACCACCATCGTGTGTCGTGTGATGCCGTTCCCCCCCGTGTATTCCACCGTGCGCTGAACGAGTGCCAGGTGGAGGACGCAATTGCCGGCTTTCGCATGTCCCCCGACCTGCCCCACATGGGCTGCAACCGCAATGCTATCGTGGCGGCGGAGGACATCAATCTTCAGGCTCATGCCGGGTTCATCGACCTGGTATTTCTGGATGGCGTTACGGTAGAGGTTGAAACGGTTCCGTGCAATGTACTTCGGTCCCCCTCCCACAATGCTCTCCCGACCGTCGATGACGGCGGTCGGCGTCCCCCCTCCCCGGTACATCTGATACCGGTTCCACGAGTCATTTGTCGTCAGCGGATCGGGCCCCGGAATGTGTACGTGGTATTCGATGATCACGACGTCCGCCCGTGAGTAGTATTCTCCCAGCGCGTCAAAGGCAATGTCGGAGGCGACGCAGGGAGGACATTCGGCCCCGGTGAAGAGCTCGGCGAGTAATACCTTCCCCGTCCTGCGCTCCCCGGGGGCATACCTTCCCGGGTCAAATGCGGCGCCGGACTGCTTCAAACTGTCGAGATCGGCATCGAGCCCGTTGACCGATCCGTGCAGTTTCCTGTACACCGACTCGAGCGTGTCGCGGAGCTCCTTCGGGTTCATGACCGTAAGCCCGTTCATATACGCATTGACGGCTTTTTCCGGCTGCCCGAGCTTCTGATATATCCCTCCGAGCGCGAGCCAGAAATCGGTGGACCAGGGAGAGGCAAGATCTTCGATCGACCGGAGAATCCCCAGCGCATCCCTGAACTCACCCCGGGCGGCGGTTACCATTGCCAGGTTCTGTTTGAACGCCACCGCATCTTCCACGGGGGAGTTTTTCGC
>DASVIU010000329.1:0-3957 GCA_036386275.1 Bacteroidota bacterium
CGCTTCCGGCCAGCCGGTCGTGGGCCCGGGGGTCGTCGAACAGCGCACGCTTCGCACCCCGGAGCGCGGTGTTTCCAGCCGGGACGATCTTGTCGGGTGGGAAACTCACGAGCCCGATTCTTCTCGCGCTCGCCGTGTTGACGTAGTTGCCGAATGCCCCCGCAAGGTAGACGCGCGCGATCTGCTCCGGGGCGAGCCCCGATGTCTTGAGAAGTATGCGTATCCCTGCGGCGATCGCCCCCTTCGCGAGCTGGAGCTCGCGGATGTCCGTTTGCGTCAGTGCGACCGGGTCCGCAATCATGATGGACGGTTCCCGCACGGCAAAGCGTCCGGAGGGGGTGAGCCGGCCAGAGTCGAGGAACGCCGCCGCGGCATCCACAAGTCCGCTACCGCAGATCCCGCGCGGCCGGACGTCTCCCAGTGTCTTGCAGACGAACTCCCCCCCTACAAGATCAACTTCAGCGATCGCGCCCGTAGCCGCACGCATTCCCATGGAGATCCTGGCTCCTTCGAAGGCCGGTCCGGCCGCGGTCGAACAGCAGAGGAGGCCGTCACGCGATCCGATGACGATCTCGCCGTTGGTCCCCAGATCGATGAGGCAGAGGGGTGTGTCGCTCCTGTGCAGGTTGACCGCCAGTACTCCGGCGAGTATGTCGCTCCCGACGAACCCTCCCAGGCAGGGGAGAAAGCGAATGCGGCCTCCCGTCTCCCATCCGAGCTCCGCCGCCCGGAAGGAGACCAGACCGTCCTCGAGCGGCTCGAACGGGTAGCGGGAGAGGGGCGTACAGTCGATGCCGCAGAAGAGATGGTGCATCACGGTATTGCCGACGAGGACGACGTCGGTCACGGACGCCGGATCCGCTCCACTCCGGTGAAGGAGATCGCGGATCATCGATCCTGTCTGCTCGCGGATCACTCCGGTGAGGAGGTCCTGTTTCTTTTCATTGACGGCGAATCCCACCCGGCTCATCACGTCCGCGCCGTTCTTCGCCTGCCGGTTGAGTGCGGTGGTCACCGCAAGGACGTTCGCGTTACGGAGGTCCAGCAGCTGCGCCACGAGCGTTGTCGTCCCCACGTCGATGGCGACGCCGAGCCCGTCGCGGGGTGTGAACGAGAAGGGGGATTCGTCAGAGAGGATCGCTGCTTCCCACTGCGCGAGCTCGAGCGTGAGGTCCGCCTCCGCGCGGCAGTGACACGCGAGGCGCCAGCCGGCGTCGAGTTCCGTGCGGGAAAGTATAAGCGCCTGCTCGGGGGTCACCGGGAGGTTCCCTTCCAGGACCCTTACCCGGCATCCTTTGCAGCGGGCGCGCCCGCCGCAGGGGAACTCCACCCCGTACGGGAAAAGGACCTCCTGCAGGGGAGACCCCCGCGCCACGTCGAACACCGCACCGAGAGGGCGGAGCGTGATGCGGACAGTGCCGCTCATGTATTCCCCGTCTCCGCGCGTATCAACCCTTCGCCGAAGTCAGTGACAATCCGGTCTCCCGGCGCCACTGTGAGAAACTCGGCGTCGTCCCACGGACCGTTCACCAGCGCATGGATCAGACGGAGGTCCCCCTGTTCCGTCCTGAATTCGAGTCCCTTTTCCTCTGCGCGCTCCCGCGCGGTTGCAAGGAAGCTTCCGTCCGGCTCCAGTCCCATCTCGATGAACGTGAGCCGGCGGTAGTGTTTTGTCTGGTCGCAAAGCTGTTCGTAGAGGAACTGCGCGTTGTCTTCTCCGTATTTTTCCACAAGTTCCCTGTACGTCAGATCCATGCCGTTGGCGTGCTGGATTGAGAGCTGGCGCAGGTCTCCCGTCGGCTCCCCCCGCTCGATCCATCCGGTCGTGAGGAAGTATGTCCCCGGGTTCTGCCGGAAATATTCCTCGTAGCGCTGCCGGCTTCCGAAGAAGAGCGTCATGCAGTCATGGGCGCGGGGGACGACGAGCGGGACGCCGCGGGCGATGAGTCCCGCGATGCCGTTGTTGCAGAGTCCGTAGGCGAGGAGTATCCTGTCACACAGGGAGGTGTCGACAGCGTCGATTGCCGCCTGGAGCCGCTCGCGCATTCCCGAGCAGCCGATGTCGTGGAGTCCTTTGGGGAGGAACACGAGGTCGATCTGGTGCACCGAGCGTGCAGCGGCGTCGCAGAGTTCGCGGGTAAAGACCTCGCAGCTGATGAGCTTGAGTCGCATCCTGACGTGGCCCCCCCGCGGCCGTAGGGTTTAGTGGGCTGGGTGGAGGGCCGCTGATACAGCGCGGATGAATTCCGGCGTGGTCCCGCAGCAACCGCCGATGAAGTCCGCCCCCGCCCGCTCGAGGTCCGCCGATCCTGCGGCGAATTCCTCCGGCGTTGTCCGGTACGTGATTGTGCCGTGCGCCATCTCCGGCATCCCCGCGTTCGGTTTGATCCAGAGGGGGAGAGAGGTGGCTTTCCTGAGTCTTGCGCAGACAGGAATGTATCCATCGATCCCGAGGCCGCAGTTGGCGCCGATCGCGTCGGCTCCCGCCTCACCGAGCGCAGCGGCGACCTGTTCGGGGGTGGATCCCATCATTGTCCGGTCTTTCTCCCGCCCCGAATCGAACACCATGCTCACCACCACAGGGAGCCCGGTGGTCCTGGCCGCACGGAGGGCGATCCGCGCCTCCTCCAGATCGGACATTGTCTCGATAAGGAGAGCGTCGGCCCCTGCTCCGGCCAGCGCCATGCACTGTTCGGCGAATGCTCCTTCGAGCTCCGCCTCCGTCACCTCCTCCGACATCAACATCTTCCCGCTGGGGCCGACGGAGGCGAATACACGGGCCCGCCCCGCAGCGGCTTTCCGCGATATGCTGACTCCTGCAGCGTTCAGCGCGGCGACATCCACATCCCGGCCGTGCACCCCGAGGGCGATCCTGTTCGAACGGAACGTGTTCGTCAGTATCACTGTGCTCCCGGCCTCCACGTAGCGGGAGGCGACTTCACCAACCCTCCCGGGATGTGACAGGTTCCAGAAATCGGGATGCTCGCCGGGAAGGAGGCCGAGCTTCTGGAGCTCGGTCCCCCATGCGCCGTCGGTGATGACGGGTCTCTGTGCCAGGAGCGCATTGAACAGGGGGTGCATGTTTCCTCAGGCGGCCACAAGCTTTCGTGCCAGGGCCACGGCGGCGTTTGCGTTGCTGCTGTACCCGTCCGCGCCGATTTCGTCGGCGTATTTCTGCGTGACCGGCGCACCGCCGATCATCACCTTCACCCTGTCGCGCATCCCCGATTCCTTCAGTTTCTCCATGACCGCTTTCATCGAGTGCATCGTCGTTGTCAGGAGTGCCGAAAGCGCGATGAGCGTGGCATTCTTTTCCTTTGCCGCATTCATGAATTTCTCGGGGGAAACGTCGACGCCGAGGTCGATCACTTCGAACCCGGCCCCCTCGAGCATGGCGCCGACCAGGTTTTTCCCGATGTCGTGCAGGTCCCCCTGGACGGTCCCGATAACCACCCTTCCTACGGGTTCCGCACCGCGGGCGGAAAGGAGCGGCCGGATCAATTCCAGCGACGCCTTCATCGCTCTGGCGGCGATCAGGAGCTCCGGGACGAAGTACTCGTTCGCCTCGTAGCGCCGGCCGACTTCATTCATGGCGGGGATCATCGTATCGTCGACAAGCGCCTGGGGGTTCGCCCCTGCGGCGAGACTCGTCTGCGTGATTTCCTTCGCCGCTTTGGCATTGCCGTTCAGGATTGCGTCGTAGAGCGTCTGGATCGTGGGCATAGTGTCCTTCCTCCCTTGTGGTTACAGCGCACCGTATGCGTGTATGGTTTCGTACATTGCGACAATATTCTCCGTCGGGGTAACGGGCTGGAGATTGTGGCACGGGGCGCATACCCAGCGTGCCCCGCCGAAAATCTCCCTGTTCTCGAGCACTTCTTTTTTTACATCGCCGGGGGATCCGAACGGCAGCGTCTGCTGGTTGTCCATCGCCCCGTGGAATATAAGCCTGTCCCC
>DASVIU010000330.1:0-1749 GCA_036386275.1 Bacteroidota bacterium
GTTCGTGCCAGGCATCACCGAACTCTCCCCCGCCGCGGAGATTGGTCTCGCCGACGATC
The DNA here is from genome assembly GCA_036386275.1 of Bacteroidota bacterium. Lineage (GTDB taxonomy): Bacteria > Bacteroidota > Ignavibacteria > UBA10030 > UBA6906 > Fen-1273. Next base: position 60 of record DASVIU010000330.1, read on the forward strand.
CCGCCACAGTCGAGCCAGAACCTTCGAATGCGCGAGAACGAAGGGCTCTCGATGGAACTGAACCCTCCGTAGCCGCGCAGAAGCACCGGATTGCGGCCGTTGCGCGCCGTTCCCTTTTTCATGATGAGATTCAGGGGGATCTTGGTCCCGTCCTTCGATGTGGCCATCACCCGCTCCACAGTCGCATCGCCAAAGCTGATGTCGACCGCGGTGCCGAGGGAAGTTGGCGTCAGTGTTCCCGTCGCGGCGTCGCATCGCCTCCAGGCAAAAGGTTCGAGGTAGCTCTGGACCCCCATCAGGAACGCGTCGCCGCCGATGTCCACCAGACCTGCAACGGTCGACACCGGAGGGAGGGCAACCTCTTTGGGGTCCTGTCCGGCGGTCGAATAGATGGTCAAAGAGGAGGGGCCCCCGGTGTTCCGGGCTACCACCAGCTTCGTGTCGGTGACCAGAAACGATTCAATCGTGAAGGCAGTTTCCGGAATGACGACCCGGGCCTGCTCGGGCCGCGAGACGGGAAGAGAAAGGATCTTCCCGCGGGGAGCACCGGCTCGAGACAATGCCAGGAGCGTTCCCCCGGGACCGAAGGAGATCGCCTTGACACGATCTTCGTTCTTCGTCACCTGTTTCCATTTCCCGTCCGGCCCCCGGAGGTAGTGGGAAAACTCGCCGCCGTCGCCGTTCGCAACCGTCGCGAGCAAGAAGCGCCCGTCGTTCGACATTTCCAGGCGAGTCTCCGCGATACGCGGGAATTCCTTCCCGACGACATAGACATCCTGCGATGCGGGTGTACCGAGAACGTGGTAATAGACCTGCTGATAGAAATTCCGATCCTCCGCCGCCCGTTCCCCCTCGTACGGGTAGCGAGTATAGAAGAAGCCGGTCCCCTCCTTATTCCAGGCGAGGTCACCTCCGGCCGTCGGGTATTGGACGCGCGGCACGATGTCTGCCAGCTTCTCTCCCGTTGCGGCGTTGAACACATGTGCCGAGCCGTCTTCCGAGCCTCCCTTCGAGAGGCACACCGCCACGAGCTTGCCGTCGGCCGAAGGCACGTACCAATCGATGGCGGTCGCGCCGGTAGAATCCAAGGCGTTCAAGTCCAGAATTACATTCTCTCCTTCACTCGATAACGGCGAAGCGAGTCGGACCAGCACCGGCTGGTTGGCGGGCGGCCGGGATTTCAGCGCAAATATCGCCGGACCGCGGCGGATGAGCGAAAAGTACAACACCGCTTGTTTCTCGAGCAGCTCTTTCACGCGCTTTTCGACCGCATTGCGCAGGCGGATCCCGTCCAGGTACGATCGGGTGATTGCATTCTGTGCGTCGACCCACGCCCTGACCTCGGCGCTTTGCTGCTCAGCCAGCCAGCGGTAGTCATCCACGACCGTGACCCCGTGGTACTGATCTGACACCGGTCTCTTTGCGGTGGCGGGATAGTGCAAGTCCTTCCGGCCACAGCCGGCGATCAACACGGACACGAGCATCAGGTATGCGATCCATCGGTGAGACATAGTGCTCCTCAAGTAGTGTGTGCTCTTCAACGGAAGATCTGTCTGGCGGGGTCGTCGGCGTTGGCTCTACTGCGCGGGAACAGGAACACAGGGTGCAGAGCGGCGGCTCGCTGACTGCGACTCCAATTCACAATGAAACTCGCCTGATCGGTACAAAAACGATAAACCTCTTTCATCCT
>DASVIU010000331.1:0-2486 GCA_036386275.1 Bacteroidota bacterium
ACCGGGGAGAGTGAGAGCATGGAAGAACTTCTGTTGAAAAGGGGCGCGTTGGAAGGGCTCGTCGCACAAGTGCTGTCCGCGCTGGGGGAGGACCCGAAACGTGAGGGGCTTGTGCAGACTCCGCACCGTGTCGCAAAAGCCTATGAGTACCTCACGGAAGGCTACCGTCAGGACGTGCAGAAGGTGCTGAACGGGGCGATCTTCAATGAACGATACAGCGAGATGGTGATCGTCAAGGAGATTGACTTTTTCAGCATGTGTGAACACCACATGTTGCCGTTCTTCGGCCGGGCGCATGTCGCCTATATCCCGAACGGAAAGATCATCGGCCTGAGCAAGATACCGCGCATCGTTGAAGTGTTCAGCCGCCGACTGCAGGTGCAGGAACGGCTGACGCAACAGATCGCCCAGACACTGTTTGATGCGCTGAGCCCTGACGGGGTCGGTGTGGTCGTGGAGGCCCGGCATATGTGCATGATGATGCGGGGGGTGGAAAAACAGAATTCCGTCGCGACCACGAGCGCGATGCTGGGGACGTTCCGCGACGATGTCAAGACGCGCGGTGAATTCCTGAATCTGATCGGGAGCAATCTCTCAAAAATGTAAATAGGGGCGAATGACGATTGACGGAAAGAAGCTCTCCGGAAAGGTCGCGGTCGTGACCGGTGCGGGGAGGGGAATAGGAAAGGCGATTGCCGGCGCCCTGGCGGCGGAGGGAGCGCACGTTGTCCTGGCAGCCCGGACACAAGCTGAGATTGAGAAAGGAGCCGGAGAGATCCGGGCTTCCGGAGGGCGTGCCACGGCGATCCGCGCCGACATGACCGACGAGGGGCAAGTGGGACATCTGATCGGGGAGGCGCTCAAGGTCAGCGGTTCGGTGGATATACTGGTGAACAACGCGGGGATCGGAGTCTTCAAGCCGGTCGTCACGATGGAAGTGTCGGAATTCGATGCAATGTGGAATGTGAACATGCGGGGGGTGTTTCTCGCAACCCGCGCTGTGCTCCCTTCGATGATACGATCCCGAAAAGGGGCAATCGTGAATATTGCGTCGCTCGCCGGAAAGAACACGTTCAAGGGGGGCGCAGGTTACGGGGCAACCAAGTGGGCGCTGCGGGGTTTTGCCGGCTCTCTCATGCTGGAAGTGAGAGAACATAATATCAGGGTTGTGACGATCTGCCCGGGGTCGGTGGATACGGACTTCTCACCCGGTGGGAAGAAGGGGGCACAGATCCCTCAGCCCGAGGATGTTGCTTCCGCCGTTATTTTTGCAGTGACCGCTCCCGAGAGGAGCATGTTCAGCGAAATAGATCTGAGGCCGACGAACCCCGCATGAGGACGTCCGGGACCTGAGGGGACGGGGAGTCTCCTCCCCGTCCTTTCCTTCAGACCTCAGCGGGGAGCGGGTTGTTCGTCCGGCATCCCCCCCTGGAAGCCTTCCCACCTGTGCTCCATCGGCCGCATACCCCTCCCTGAGAGTCTCTTCATCAATTGCCCCTTGAACATTTTCTGCTGTTCGGGAGTGAGAAGTGCATAGACGGCAAAAATGTGGTCGACCGTCAGTTTCTTCGCCTGATACTGGAGGTCGTTGACTTCCTTCATCTTCCCTTCGATTGCCCCTTTATCCGGCGATTCCGCGGCCACCAGGTTCCTCATGTCGATCCGCGCAATCTTGATCTTCGCCTGGATTCCAACCATTGTCTTCTCCATTTCCGTTCGGAGCCCGGCAATGTCGGTTTTCTGTTTCTCGTTCAGCCCCAGCTTCTCCATGAATTCCCTCCGTCCCTTCTGAGGAAGGGGGGCGTGATGAGCGGCCGGGTCCGGCTGCGAGAGCGCAATCGCGCCTCCCGCCATGATCAACGCCAGCAGAAGTGCCATTGAAGTCCGCATACGATCTCCTTTCGAAATTGAACATGATTCCTACTGTCAATTGGATGCGCCGCCTGCTGGTTCGGTTTAACGGCGGGGTTGACATTCCGCAGGAGAATGGGTATGTTTATACGGAAGTGTGCAATTGGAGCCCCCCCTTGGCGTTACGTGCCGCGAAGTCTATCGTCCCGAGTATCCACACCGTCGTCCTCTGCCTTTTACTCTCGCTCACAGCGTCAGGGCTTCCTTCCTGCGTCGCCACCGATTTCGTCTCGGCCTACTTCAACACGTACTACAACGCCCAGCGACTCTTCAACGAAGCTGAAACAGAGGTCTTCACCCAGCTCGACAGCCGGAGCGGCGGACGGAGCTGGCTGGGGACGTTCGGCATTGCGGCCGGGACCAAGACCAAGCTCGAATCGGTGATCGAGAAATGCTCAAAGCTGCTCCAGTACCATCCCGATTCTAAGCTCGTCGATGATGCGCTCATCATGATCGGGAAGGCCTACTACTACGAGGACGAAAACCAGCAGGCCGAGCGGAAATTCAACGAGATTATCAGCGGATATCCCGATGGCTTCCGCGCCATCGAGGCACGGCTCCTTCTCGCCTACGCG
>DASVIU010000332.1:0-5597 GCA_036386275.1 Bacteroidota bacterium
TCTCCCGTCATTTCTGTCAACCGTCTTGACAATTACCGGTTCGGGACCGTCGGCCACCCGATCCGGGACGTCGAGGTCCGGGTTGCACACGACGGGGAGATACTGGCGCGCGGTCCGAATATCATGAAAGGGTACTGGAACGACCGGGAGGCGACCGCCGAGGTGATTGACGGAGAGGGATGGCTTCATACCGGGGACGTCGGAATGATTGATGCGGAGGGGTTCATCCACATCACCGACAGGAAGAAGCACCTCTTCGTCAGTTCGGGGGGGAAGAACATCGCTCCCCAGCCCATTGAGAGCCTCTTCCTCTCGAACAAGTACATCGAGCAGTTCATGCTGATCGGTGACCGAAGGATGTTCCTGACGGCCCTCATTGTCCCGGATTTTGACGCACTCAAGGAGTACGCCGACTCCCGGGGGATCACGTACGCGACGAACACTGACCTTGCAGCCCACCCCACGATAAACGAGCTGATCCAGACCAACATCCATCAGATCCAGAAGGATCTGGCGAACTACGAGCGCGTGAGGAAGTTCACACTGCTGGACCGGCAATTCAGCATCGAAGAAGGTGAGCTCACTCCCACGCAAAAAGTCCGGCGCAGAGTCATCGAGGAACGCTATGCCCGCCTCATCGAAGGGATGTACGAAGGGATCAACTGATCAGCCGTGCGTTGACTTTCTCCCCGTTTTTGAGTAGATTTTCGCCATTCAGTCGCAACTTTCCCCCTCACCCCGGTGTTTGGAGAAATGACCCCATGGTGCAGTACATTCCCATTGCCATAATGCTCGGCCTGGGGGTGCTGGCGGGGCTGGTGTTCACAAACATCAACCGCCTGATCGGACCGAAGCACCCCACCGAGGAGAAACTCTCCACGTACGAAAGCGGCATGGAACCCGTGAAGAGCGCGCGCGAGCGCTTTTCGGTGAAATATTACATGGTGGCGATGCTGTTCATCGTATTCGACATCGAGACCGTCTTCATGTACCCGTGGGCGGTCATGTTCCGGAAGCTCGGCGTCTTCGGGTTCGTCGAGATGATGGTCTTCATCGCAATCCTGCTCGTGGGGTTCGTGTACATACTGAAGAAGGGAGCATTGCGGTGGCACTAGCGGGTCTGAACAATGAAGGATTTATGACGGCACGCCTGGATGATGTCATCAACTGGGCGCGGAAGAATTCTCTCTGGCCGATGCCCATGGGGATCTCCTGCTGTGCGATAGAGATGATGGCGACCGCCTCCCCCAGGTTTGACATCTCCCGGTTCGGTTCCGAGGTCATGAGGTTCACCCCCCGGCAGTGCGATGTCATGATCGTTGCTGGGACGGTGACATACAAGATGGCGAAGGTTGTGCGGAAGATCTATGACCAGATGCCCGATCCGAAATGGGTGATCTCGATGGGAGCGTGTGCTTCATCGGGAGGTATGTTCCGGTCGTATGCGGTCGTCCAGGGGATCGACCAGTTTATGCCGGTCGATGTGTACGTCGCGGGGTGCCCTCCCCGCCCCGAGGCGCTCCTCCTGGGGCTCATGGAGCTGCAGAAGAAGATCGCGGGAGAGACGACGGTCGGCAGTTACATGCGCGGTGACAGGATTTACATCCCCGAGAGTGCGCCGGAACTCACGACGGGGGACCCCGCATGACCCGGTCCGTCGTGGAGACTCTTCAGGCCCGGCTCCCCGGCTCTGTACGCGGGTCGGCGGAATTCAGGGGGGACCTCACGGTGGTCGTCCGCCGTGAGGATATCGCGCGCGCTGGCGAGATTCTGAAAACCGATCCCGACCTGGCGTTCGACATGGTGATCGACGTGCTCGGGGTCGACATGTACCGGCCGGAAGAACGTTTCGAGGTCGTGTACAACCTGTATTCTCTGAAGAACCGGGAGTACGTGCGCCTCAAAGTTCTTGTCGACGAGCGGGACCTCACGGTGCCGACGGTAACAGGGGTCTGGGCCGGGTCGAACTGGCACGAGAGGGAAACCTACGACATGTTTGGCATCGTTTTCACGGGCCATCCCGACCTCCGGCGCATGTTCATGCCGGATGAATTTGAGTACTTCCCGCTCCGGAAGGACTTCCCGACGATGGGCATTCCCGATTCACTCCCCCTCCCCCGGAGATAGCCCATGCCCGTCCGTACCGCAGAGGATTCGAAAAAGAGCAGAATATTATCAGCCCTGGAGGACCAGGACACGACGGTCATTCTCGATGATCCTCTCGAGAATGAGATGATCCTCAATATGGGGCCGCAGCATCCGGCGACGCACGGCGTGCTCCGTCTCCTGGTGCGCCTGGATGGCGAGACCGTCATGGCGGTCGTCCCCGAGCTGGGCTATCTGCACCGGGGGTACGAGAAAATCGCCGAGGCGAGCACGTATCATGAGTTCATCCCTCACACGGACCGTCTCGATTACCTTTCCCCGATTGCGAACAACGTCGCATACTGCCTTGCGGTCGAGAAGCTGGCCGGGATCGAGGTCCCGGAGCGCGCGAACTACATCCGTGTCCTCGTCTGCGAGATGTCCCGCATTGCATCTCACCTCGTGGCCGCAGGAAGCATGGCCATGGATGTGGGTGCGCTGACCGTCCTCCTCTGGACATTCCGCGAGCGGGAGAAGATCCTGGATATCTACGACGTCCTGTGCGGCGCCCGGTTCACGACGAGCTACGCCCGCATCGGCGGACTGCAGCAAGACTGGGACGACCGCTGCACGGCGATGCTGGAGAGGTTCCTCGGGGAGTTCAGGGGGGACCTGGCGGAGGTCGAGAAACTTCTCGGGACGAACAGGATATTCGTCGACCGCTGCGAGAATGTCGGTATACTGACCCGCGGAGACGCCATCGCGATGGGGATCACCGGCCCGATACTCCGCGCGGCGGGAGTGCCGCGCGATCTGCGGAGGGACAAACCGTACCTGGTATATGACAGGCTCGATTTCAACGTCGTCACGCTCGACGAGGGGGACGCGCTGGCCAGGTTCTATGTCCGGATAGGGGAGATGAAGGAGAGCGCCTCGATCCTGCGCCAGGCCCTCGACGCCCTGCCGGCGGGGCCTTACCGGGCCGACGAGCCGAAAAAAGTCGTCCCCCGGAAAGACCGCATCTACACGCGCATGGAGGAGCTCATCCAGGACTTCATGCTCGTCAATATGGGGATCGATCCCCCGGTCGGCGAAATATACCAGGGGGTCGAATCTTCCAAAGGGGAGCTTGGCTTTTACATCGTGAGCGACGGTACCGGGCATCCCTGGCGGATGAAGATCCGCTCGCCGTCGACGAACAACCTTTCGGCGCTCCCCCTGATGCTGAAAGGATGCATGATCTCCGACATCGTTGCCGTCATAGGGTCGGTCGACCCTGTGATGGGTGAAGCCGACAAATAGGCCGACAAATAGGATTGACGCATGTTTTCAGAACAGAGCCTGGTGAAGATCGAAGAGTTGAAGAAGCGCTATCCCCGCCCTCAACCCGTGGTGCTGGCTGCGCTCTGGATGTGGCAGGAGGAGCACGGGTGGATCTCCCGGGAGGGGATGGTCGAAGTGGCCCGTCTTCTCGGGATCCCCGAGCATCACGTGTACGGCGTCGTGAGTTTCTACACGATGTTCAACAGCACACCCGTGGGCAGGCACAAGATCGAGGTCTGCACAAACGTTTCGTGCATGCTCAGGAACAGCGACAGGATCGTGAAGCACATACAGGACAGCCTGAAAGTCGGCGTCGGCGAGACGACGCCCGACGGCAGGTTCACTCTCGTCGAGGCGGAATGCCTGGGGTCGTGCGGCACCGCACCCATGATGCAGGTGGGGGACGAGTACTACGAAAACCTCGATGAGGCAAAGGTGGATGCGATCCTCTCCTCACTGAAATGACAATGGAACCCCTGATCCTTCCCCCTGTTCCCGGCCTGCGGGGCATCGACGTCTACGAGGCCCACGGGGGCTACGGGATGTTGCACAAGGCGATCGGCATGAAGCCGGAAGAGGTGACCGACGAGGTGAAGAAGTCGGGTCTTCGCGGGCGCGGCGGCGCGTGTTTTCCCACAGGGTTGAAGTGGACGTTCATGCCCAGGCAGACCGACAAGCAGAAGTACCTCTGCCTCAATGGCGATGAAAGCGAACCGGGGACGTTCAAGGACCGTCAAATCTTTGAATACAACCCCCACCTTCTGATCGAGGGAGCGGTCATCGCTGCCTACGCCATGGGCGTCGGCACGATCTACCTGTATGTCCGCGGTGAGTATAATAAGTGGATCGCGATGGTGCAGAAGGCGGTCGACGAAGCGTACGCGCGGGGGTACTGCGGGGAGAACATACTCGGGTCCGGGTTCAGCACCTCATTCACCGTCCACCGTGGTGCCGGAGCCTACATTTGCGGCGAGGAATCCTCGCTGATGAATTCGATCGAAGGGGAAAGGGGGTATCCCCGCGTGAAGCCCCCCTTCCCTGCACAGTTCGGCCTCTGGGGCTGCCCGACAACTATCAATAACGTCGAGACGATCGCGAACGTCCCGGTCATCCTGCGGCTTGGCTGGGAGGCGTACAGCAAGATCGGCCACCCGAAACATCCCGGTCCGATACTCGTCGGCGTGAGCGGCCATGTGAACAACCCGGGAGTGTTCGAACTCCCCACCGGCGTTCTCCTGACCGATATCATCTACAAATACGCCGGAGGGGTCCCCGGGAACAAGAAGATAAAGGCGGTCATTCCCGGTGGGTCCTCCACGATGATACTCAGAGGTGAGGCGCTTGAAGGGGTCACGATGGATGCGGAGGGGCTCAAGGCCGCGGGATCGTCGGTCGGGACGGCGGGACTGATTGTCATGGACGAGGACACCGATCTCATACGCGTGCTCACACGGATAGCGGGTTTCTACCACCATGAATCGTGCGGCCAGTGCACTCCCTGCCGTGAAGGGACCGGCTGGATGCACAAGATACTGAAGCGGTTCGAGAGCGGCGGTGCGACAATGGCGGATCTCGACCTGCTCCTCGAAGTGGCGAACAACATTGAAGGGAACACGATCTGCGCGCTCGGAGACGCGGCCGCATGGCCCGTCCAGAGCATGATCAAACGGTTCCGGGAGGAATTCGAACGGAGGGTCGGGATCGCCCGGCGACCCGCCGAAGGTGGCGCCACCGGAGGCACCACAGCGGAGCCATCTGCTCTCGCGTCCGTCACCGCATGAGCCACCACATTCGCGATATCACCGTCGAGATCACACGCCTTTCGCCGTCGACGCGCGACGTCCCGCTCCCGGCCTACGCCACGGAGGGTTCTGCGGGGATGGATGTGTGCGCGGCGGTGGAGGGGGAAGTCGTCGTGAAGGGAGGGAGCACGTCACTGATCCCGACCGGGTTCGCGATCGCTCTCCCCGACGGCTACGAAGCCCAGATCAGGCCGCGAAGCGGTCTTGCGATCAGGCACCAAATCGGCATCATGAACTCTCCCGGGACGATCGACCCTGACTACCGGGGCGAGGTCAAGATCGTTCTTACAAATTTCGGCGTGGAGGATTTTGTGGTCCGCCGCGGCGACAGGATAGCGCAGATGGTGATCGCCCGGTATGCGCGCGTGGAGTGGTCGGAAACCGGGT
>DASVIU010000333.1:0-9154 GCA_036386275.1 Bacteroidota bacterium
CGTATCAAGGGATTGAAGGACCGGCTGCACTCACTCCGGGGGTATCTTTGACATAGACGGGAAAGAAAAGGAAGTCGGGGAGCTCCAGAAAAAGACCGAAGCGCCCGGTTTCTGGAACGACAATGTGGCGGCCCAGAAAGTGATGCAGGTGATCAGCTCCCGCAGGGAATGGGTCGACGGGTGGAACGGCCTCCATCGCACCCTCGCGGACGCGGAGTCGCTCCTGGAACTTGCCGAGGAGTCGCATGACGAGTCGCTCGCAGCCGAAATCGACGTGGAACTGGGACGCGTCGAACAGGGGATGGAGGATCTCGAGTTCCGCAACATGCTCAGCGGCGAAGACGACGAACGGAATGCCATACTCACCATCCATGCGGGAGCGGGAGGAACGGAGGCACAGGATTGGGGGGAGATGCTCCTCCGGATGTATCTCCGGTGGTGTGAGGGGAAGGGTTTCAAGACGGCGCTGGTTGACCGGCAGGATGGTGATGGCGCCGGGATAAAGAGCGCGGCCGTGGAGGTCACGGGAAAGTTCGCGTACGGCTATCTGAAAGCCGAGAACGGAGTGCACAGGTTGGTCCGGATCTCCCCGTTCGACGCCAATGCCCGCAGGCATACGTCGTTCGCGTCGGTATTTGTCTATCCGGAACTGGACGACGACGTCGAGATCGAGATCAACCCGGCCGACCTGAAGGTCGACACTTTCCGCTCCGGGGGGAAAGGCGGGCAGAATGTCAACAAGGTCGAGACAGCCGTCCGGATCACGCACATCCCGAGCGGGATCATCGTCGCTTGCCAGCAGCAGCGGTCGCAGTTCCAGAACAAGGAACGGGCGCTCAAGATGCTGAAGTCGCAGCTCTACCAGCGGCGGAAGGACGAGGAAGAAGCCCGCATCGATGCTATCAACAGCACGAAGAAGAAGATCGAATGGGGGAGCCAGATCCGGTCCTACGTCTTCCATCCATACAACATGGTGAAGGACCATCGCACGGACGCGGAGACGAGCAACGTACAGGCTGTGATGGATGGCGATCTCGACAAATTCATCAAAGCGTACCTCATGGAATTTTCGGGAAAGGGCGCCTGAGGATCGATGAGCTATGTGTCGTTCATAGCCGGGCGCTACCTCAGATCGGGACGCAATGACGGCTTCTTTTCGTTCATCACGGCGATCGCGACGCTGGGGGTGATGCTGGGGACAGCGACGCTCATTATCGCGCTCAGCGTTCTCGGGGGGTTCGAACGGGATATCACCGAAAAGGTGGTTGGGTTCACGAGCCATGTGCAGGTCCTCGGTTTCCAGAACCAGCCTCTTACCCACTACGAAGAGAACACCTGGCTTATGGAGAGAAAGATCCCCTCCGTCCGGTCGGTCGCCCCGTTCGTCGCCCGCGAGGCGCTTATCCGTTCGAGGGAGGGAGTGGACGGGATACTCCTCAAGGGGATCGACCCGCTGCGGGACAACTCCACGACCCGCCGCTATCTCGTGGCGGGAAGGTATGACCTCGACAGGGAGAAGGGGGGGATTGCGAAGCTTGTCCTGGGGAGGAAGCTTGCCGCGAAGCTCGCGATCGATGTCGGCGACCGGGTCACCGTGTTCGGGATCAGCCGCGTCATGGCGCAGGGGCAGGCGCGCGTGATGCAGTTCCGGGTGACCGGGATTTACGAGAGCGGGATGGCGGAATATGACGACGTCTATGCGTTCACCGACCTGGGCGACGCCCAGTCACTTTTCCAGCTCGGAGACGCGGTCACGGGGTACGACCTCCTCCTGTCGCATGTGGACAGCGCGTGGGCCGTCGCCGGAGAGGTGCAGGACCTGCTCGGCTACCCGCACTACGGCAGGACGGTGTTCGATACGTACCGCAACCTTTTCAGCTGGATTGATCTCCAGAAACGCCCCGTCCCCATCATCCTCGGGCTGATCATCATCGTCGCCACCGTCAACATCATCGGGACGCTGCTGATGATGGTCCTGGACAAGACCAGGGAGATCGGGGTCCTCGCGGCGATGGGCGCTTCCCCCTGGGGGATCACGCGCATATTCGTCCGTCAGGGGATGACGATCGGGATTGCCGGGACTGTGCTGGGGAATGCGCTCGCTTTCGCACTCTGCTTCGCACAGAAGGAGTTCAGGTTTTTTTCCCTGCCGAGCGACATTTATTTCATGACTTCGGTCCCCATTCTTCTTCGTCCTGAATATTTTCTCCTCGTGTCGGGGGCCACGCTGCTCCTGTGCCTGGCCAGCTCCATGCTCCCCGCACGGCTTGCGTCCCGTTTGCACCCCGTCACCGCCATACGGTTCTCCTGACATGGGCTACGAAAGGGTCATAGCGCAGCGCTACCTGAGGTCGAAACGCCAGCTCAGGTTCATCAATATCATCATGATGGTGTCGGTCACGGGGATCACTGTCGGGGTTGCCGCGCTCACGATCGTCCTTTCCGTCTTCAACGGGTTCAACAGCGTCGTGACGAACGTCCTTGTCGGGTTCGACCCCCACATCCGGATTGAGGCTGCGCGGGGTCGCGCCATGCAATTGACTGACAGCCTTCTGGGGGGCCTGCAGGCGGACCGGCGAATCGCCGCCGCGGCGCCCTATATCGCAAGCAAGGCGCTTCTCCTGACGCCCCACGTGAACAGGGTCGTCCTTGTCAAGGGGGTGGTGGATTCCACGATCGATATGGTTTCAGGAGTCAAGAAAAGAATCGTGCTCGGGGGATTCCGCCTCCGCGACACGCCGGAATCCGGGGGGGTCGTCCTGGGGCTGGCACTTGCCGACAGGCTGGGGACTATGGTGGGTTCGGAACTCACCATTGTCAGTCCGGTCGGGGTTGACGCGATGATGACACAGTTCGGCGAGCCTCTCACGCGCAGATGCACCGTCGAGGGGATCTATGACTCCAACAACAAAGACTATGACGCGCACTACGCTTTCATCTCACTCGAGTCAGCGAGGCAGCTCTTCCAGTACGGAGATAGTTACAGTGGCATCGAGATCCGTCTCCATGACCTGGAGGAAGCGGACAACGTGAAGCATTCCCTCCAGAATCGCCTGGGGGACGGTTACACCGTCTCGACGTGGTACGATCTCCACCGCGATCTCTACTCGGTGATGAAGATCGAGCGATGGACCGCGTACATTATACTCTGCCTGATCGTGGGGGTTGCGACGTTCAACGTCCTCGGTTCGCTGACGATGGGGATTATCGAGAAACGGCGCGACATCGGCATACTCAAGGCGCTCGGCGCGACCCGGACGAGCATCGTCCGGATTTTCATGTTTGAAGGAGTACTCGTGGGGCTGCTGGGCACGGCCGCCGGCGTGCTGATCGGGGTCGTCGTCTGCCTCCTGCAGATCCGGTACAGCCTCTTCCCGCTCGACCCGACCGTCTACATCATCCCCGCGATCCCCGTCGAGCTGCGCTGGACCGATTTTGTCGCCGTCGTTCTCGCCTCTATGACGCTCAGCACGCTCGCATCCCTTTACCCCGCCAGGAGGGCCGCCCGCCTCCTGCCGGTCGACGCCATCCGCTGGGAGTAACGAAATGAATCCTGCAGGGGAATCCGTCATCGACGTGCGTGAGGTTACCAAGACATTCCCGTCCGGCGAAGGGAGAGACGGGAAGCTCATCGTCCTGCGCGGCATAAGTCTCGATGTCCGCAGGGGGGAGATCATCGCCGTCGTGGGAGCGTCCGGCGCAGGGAAGAGCACGCTCCTGCACATCATCGGGACGCTCGAAAAGCCAACTTCAGGGAGCGTGGTCTACGAAGGTGCTGACGTCTTTGCGATGGGTGATGAAGAGCTTGCAAAGTTCCGGAACAGGCAAATAGGATTCATATTCCAGTTTCACCATCTCCTCCCCGAGTTCACCGCACTCGAAAACGTCGCCATGCCGGCGCTCATTCAGGGGAAGAAGCTTTCCGAGGTACGGGCACTGAGCATGGACCTCCTGCGGGAAGTGGGGCTCGAGGGGAGAATTGACCAGAAATCCCCCAGACTTTCCGGCGGGGAGCAGCAGCGGGTCGCCGTCGCCCGGGCGCTCATGAACTCTCCGAAAGTAATTCTGGCAGACGAGCCTTCGGGGAACCTGGACAGCGAAAACGCCAGGAATTTGCACAGGTTAATATGGGATTTGAGTCGAAACAGGGGGCAGACGTTCATTGTCGTTACCCACAACGAGTCGCTGGCCAGACAGGCTGACAGGATAATACACATCGCCGACGGGGTCATCCGCGGACAATAAATGAAAAAGGACTTGACAATATCCCGGAATTGTATAGATTGGGGATTGACCTTTACGACAGTTTCTCCCCTGACTGTTGTACGGAACATGGTCAAGCCCGGCGTTCCCCCCCACGCTGGGCTTTTTATTACACGTCGAACATGAGGAGCCAACACCGTGGCAAAGCCAATCCGGAAACCAGTACGGAAAAATGAGCAGAAGCACCGATCGCTTGTCAATGAACCGCTCCCGCTGGGACGGGAAAACTACATTATTTTAGGGGCAGGGATTCTGGTGATCGTGGCCGGGTACCTTGCCATGCTCGAGGGTTCCGTCGAAGGGTTCCTTCCGCTTGTGCTCTCACCCATATTGCTTGTAACCGGCTATTGCGTCGTCATCCCGATCGGAATAATGTACCGGAAGTCCACGCTGAAGGAGCCGGCAGTCGCCGAAACGCTGAACCAGCCCTGACCCCCTTCAGTCGGCACGAGGTCATCAGACCCCAGCCGCCATGATCCTTCACGCACGGGACTGGTTCCGGAGATCAACTTTCGTTTTGGTCGTATTTGCGGTCGGCTTTTTGTCGAGCACCGGTTTCTCGCAGGATCGGCCGGAGGAGTTTCGGGAGTTCCTCTCAAAGTATGCCGGCAGAGAGATACTCCTCATCACCATGTCGTCGGATTCACTCCAGTTCGCCGACGCCGATTCGACGCAGAAGTTCGTTGTCGTGCTGGATGAAGTGGGGAGCGACGTCCTTCTCGTCCACAGGACGACGGACAGGGACAAACGATCCTTCTCGTACCCTATCGCCCGTATACGGCGGATCACGTATCTCTTCGGCGGGCGCCCCTACAAGCGCATCGTTGTGGAACTGTTTTGACCGTCCAACCGTCCCTCGCTGCCCGCCTTGAAAATCATACGTTTTTTCCGTACGTTTCACGATTGATTCCAGGATACCGATGAAAGGACTGCGGCTTCTTCTGGCCGTGCTCGTCGCGGGGATCGGGCTGGTCCCGGGACTTCATGCCCAGGATTCGGCCTCCGCCGTTGTAACCAACCTGCGCGCATATCAGTCTCTGGCGGCATCGCTGGGCGATTCGCTTGCGAATCTGCTCCCTGCGACGGACTCTGTGCGGGTCACTGTGAGAATTGCCCCGCCGGACGTCGCCTGGTTTCTTCAGGATGCGGTCGAGCGCCCCTTCCGGGGAAGGAACTGTGTTATTTCTGCAAACGATTCCTCCCGCTACGGCGTGGAATTCGGAGTCTTGGAGATGCACGTGCATTACTCAAACCTCCGGAGAGAGGGCATTTTCGGTTCGCGGGTGCTCGACAGGATGATCGTGCTCCAGGCCCGGTTGCGCCTTGTGGACCGCGTGGCGGGAACGGTGGGTTCGTCCGGCGAGCGGATGGCGGTTTTCTCCGATACGATCGGCCTTTCCCAGGTTGAAAGGATTGAACACGCGGCCGTCCCCGTGACCCGCGGGACGATTCCCCCGGAGGATTTCTTCTCCGGGATTGTCGAACCGCTCATCATGGTGGGGGCTGTCGCGGTCGCAATATTCCTTCTGTTCACCGTGCGGAGTTGATGATCCCGGGAGAGGCAAGGGGGGAGCGCTGGCTCCGGGCGGCGGGGCTGACCGCCTTCACGCTATACTTTAGCTGGTTGCTCCTCATGGACCGCGGGCCTGGACCCGCGGCAGGACCGGGAGCACCGCCCGGAGTAGTAAAATCCTTCAGCGAGGTTCGCTTCCTGGCATTAGGCGACGTCAATCTCGGCCGCCGCGTCGGACAGGTGATTCTGAAAGGGGACACGATCTATCCGTTTGCGCGGGTTACGGACACGCTCCGGAGATATGACATCGTGTTCGCAAATCTCGAGTCCAACATCTCGGACCAGCAGGGGCGGACCGAGCACCCGCGGAACAATATGATTTTCACGGCGCCTCCTGCAGCGGCACAGGCTTTGAAGCAGGCAGGCGTTCGCGTCGTGGCAACCGCGAACAACCACGCGCTCGATTTCGGAGTGTCCGCCCGGGACCAGACGATCCGGTACCTGGACAGCGCAGGGATCGCCCACGCCGGTACGTCGGGGAAGGGACAGAGTCCCTACCTCCCGGCGTTGCTCCGGGTGAATGGAATACGGATAGCGTTCTTTGCCGTCACCGACCTTATGAACGGGTCGAAAGGCGGGTGGAAGGATCTTGTTGCACGGGCTGATACCGGGGGGTTGTTGCCGGCGATCCGTGCCGTCAGGGAGAGCTCCGACGTCGTTGTTGTCAGTTATCACGGAGGAGTCGAGTACGCGCCGAAGGCGTCGAAGAGGACTCGGGAGTTTGCCCGCCAGGTTCTGGAGGGGGGACCCGATATCGTACTGGGACACCACCCGCATGTCCCCTACGGTATCGAAAGTACGGGGGGAAAAGTGGCGGTCCATTCGCTGGGAAACTTCGTGTTCATGCAGCCTGACCGCTACTGGACCCGGTTCAGTTTTGCCCTCTCGTTCGACATCGTCCGCGACGCGACGGGGACGCGCATCCGCTCGATGCGGGCGCTCCCTCTGCGGGCCGGTTTCCAGCCGGAGTTCCTCGCCCCCGGTGGGGAAGCCGCAAGCATCAGGGAACACGTCCGGCTATTATCATCACAGGATGTCCAGGAGCATATGACATGGTGAAAACATTCCTTCAGCTGGTCCTCCTCGCCGCAGCCGTCTTCGCTGCGGGCTGTGGCTCAAGTGAGCAGACGACGACGCTCACCGCCGATGAGCGCTTCGACCGGGCGAAGGCCCTGTTCGACAAGGAGGATTACCTGGACGCCATCAACGAATTCACGATCATCACGCTCCAGTTCCAGGGGAGCCAGCACGCAGCCGACGCACAGTTCTATCTGGGGGACTGCCGTTTCAAGCGGGGGGAGTAC
Source organism: Bacteroidota bacterium (assembly GCA_036386275.1). GTDB lineage: Bacteria > Bacteroidota > Ignavibacteria > UBA10030 > UBA6906 > Fen-1273. The sequence goes on from DASVIU010000333.1 coordinate 7,141, forward strand.
CTTCTCTCCGCATTCGAATACGGGGTCATGAAACGGAGTTATCCCGCGAGTCCCCGGGTTCCGGAGGCGCAGTACAAACTGGCGATGTCGTACTACTCAATCTCCCCGCGTTCCTCGCTTGATCAGCAGTACACCCGGAAAGCGATCGACGAATTCCAGTCGTTCGTGGAGTATTACCCCTCGAACCCGCTCGCCGCGGACGCCGAAGCCAGGATCAAGGAGCTCGACGGGAAGCTGGCCAAGAAACTCTACGACGCCGCGCGTCAGTACGTAATCCTCGAGCGGTACACCGCCGCCCTCCGGTATTTCGACGACGTCATCGATCAGTACCATGACACCGACTGGGCGCCGCTCGCCTTCCTGGACAAAGTCGAAGTCCTCATCAGCCGGAAAAAGTATTCCGACGCGCAAACGAACCTTTCACGATTTCTCTCCCGCTACCCCAACAGCGTCCTCCGGGGGAGGGCCGACGCACTCCAGGAACGCGTGTCGAAAGAACTGAAGAACGCCCCCCCGAAGACGGGGATGGGGACGGCGTCGCTGGACGGGGCGCCCCTTCTGACACGGGTGGAATGATGGCACTGAGACGCGTCAGGGACTCACAGGTCATCACCACGCAGCTCGTCCTGCCCAACGACACGAACGGGCTCGGGAATCTGCTCGGCGGCACGCTCATGCACTGGATCGATATCGCGGCGGCCATCGCCGCACAGAGGCACGCTGACCGCGTGTGCGTCACTGCATCGGTGGACGAGCTCAATTTCCATCATCCCGTCAGGCTCGGCGATGTCGTGACGCTCCAGGCGTCCGTCAACCGCGCCTTCCGCACATCGATGGAGATCGGGGTCATGGTCACGGCCGAGTCGAGATCGGGGCACGACTCCCGGCGCGCCAACAATGCCTACCTGACGTTTGTTGCAATCGACGAATCGGGGAAGCCTGTGGACGTCCCGGCGATTATCCCGGAGACCCAGGACGAGATAAGGCGATTCGACGAAGCACTTGTCCGCCGGGAACGCCGGCTCGCGCACAGAAGCTCATAAGCGGGGTTCGCAACGGTTCGTCTCTTCCCACACTTCCTGCACGACACACTCCATTTCCGCTGTCCGCGGCGGCGGGTGATGCTCGGGCTCTGCACAGCCAATATCCTCTGGCTGCAGGTCCTGTACGCCCAGCGGCTCTACACCTCATTCAGCCAGGTGGCCGAACGCAGGCTCGGGTTCACTCCCGCAGGGCTGGCGGTGCGTCAGCGCCAGGGTGGGGGACGGGCGGAAATCGCGGTACTCTCCCAGTCTCCTCCGGGCCTCCATATCTACTGTTTGGGGGATTCCGGGAGCATCATTCTCCTCGGCTCAACCCCGCTTGGCGGAGAACGGAAAGGGCTCACCCTGTCGGACGCCGGCGGCGAAGGGGGATATCTCTCCCTGACATCGGACGGGAGGGCTGTGTCTCTCCTCAGGGGAAACGGCACTGAGTTCACGGAAACTCTGATCGCCATCCCTGTCAAATCACAGCGCATCGCATTTGCAGATATCAACGGCGACGGGAGGAAGGACATACTCCTCTACGGAAGGAACAGGGCGGGTGTTTCCACGCTCCTCGCGAAACCGGGGGGGGGATTTGCTCCCGGTCCCGAGCTCTTCAGCGATGTCTCAGTGAGCGATCTCAGGACCGTGGACCTCAACGGTGACGGGATCCCCGACGTGATATTGTGCGACTGGCTTTCGAACCGAATTATCCTTTCATACGGTATCAGCAGGATGGTTTTCTCCGAACAGGTCACCGTGGACATCCCGGGAGAGCCCGCGGCGGTGGCGTGCACCTGGATCGAGCACCGCCGGATGCTCGCCGTGGCAGTCGCAATCCCCTCGGAACGGAAGATCCTCTTCCTGACGGCGAGTCCGGGTGGTGATATACAGATCGAAACAACGATGCAGGTGCCGGGGCGGCCAACGTCAGTGGAGTTCGCCTCGGTCAACGACGACGAATTCCCCGATATCGTGGCCCCCGCAGA
>DASVIU010000334.1:0-1805 GCA_036386275.1 Bacteroidota bacterium
GTACCCGACGAATGCGGAAGGGGTGAACGAGGCGAACGCATCCCTTCCCGGATGCGGGGCGAGGACGGGTTTCGACAGATCGCCTTTGCGCGCGCGCGCGCGCTGCTCCTCCATAAGGACGTCGAACCGCCGGGTGTCCACCCCGAGCCCGCGTTCCGCCGCCATGAGCTGCGTCAGGTCGAGAGGGAACCCGAACGTATCGTAGAGCTTGAATGCGTCCTCCCCCGGAAATTCCTTTGTGTTCCCGAGCCGTTCCAGGACCGAAGCAAAGATTTCCAGTCCGCGATCGAGCGTCGTGTTGAAGCTCTCTTCCTCGGCCCGGATGACTTTCTGGATGTGCGCCTGCTGAGCGACGATCTCCGGGAAGACGTCCCCCATCGAGAGCGCGACGGCCGGTGCGACGGCGTGTATGAAGGGCTCCCGCATCCCGAGCGTCCTTCCAAAACGCGCGGCGCGCCGGAGTATGCGGCGGAGGACATACCCGCGGCCGTCGTTCCCGGGGATGGCGCCGTCGGCGATTGCGAACGAAAGCATGCGGACGTGGTCCGCGATGACGCGCATGGCGACGCGGTCATGCTCCTCCGCGTAGGGCCTGCCGGTCTTTTCCGCGACGGCGCTGATGATCGGCATGAAGACATCGGTGTCGTAATTGGAGTCCTTCCCCTGCAGCACCGCGCACACTCGTTCGAACCCCATTCCCGTGTCCACGTGCCGGGCAGGGAGCGGTTCGAGCGCCCCCCGCTCGTCTCTGTTGTTCTGTATGAACACCAGGTTCCAGATCTCCATGACACGGGGGTCCCCGGCGTTGACGAGAGGTTTCCCCGACCCGTCCGCCGTCAGGTCGATGTGTATTTCGGAACAGGGGCCGCACGGGCCGGTTTCTCCCATCTCCCAGAAATTGTCCTTCCTGCCGAACCGGAGAACGTGCGCGGGGTCGATGTCGGTGACCTGTTTCCAGAGCGCCAGTGCCTCGTCGTCGGTCTCAAAGACGGTCGCGTAGAGCCGTTTCTTCTCAAGCCCCCATACCCCGGTCAGGAGCTCCCATGCCCAGGCGATCGCCTCGCGCTTGTAATAATCCCCGAACGACCAGTTCCCCAGCATCTCGAAGAACGTGTGGTGGTACGTGTCGCGGCCGACCTCCTCGAGGTCGTTGTGTTTGCCGCTGACGCGGATGCACTTCTGCGTGTCCGCCGCGCGGACATACTCCCGGCGTCCCGTTCCCAGGAATACGTCCTTGAACTGGTTCATGCCGGCATTGGTGAAGAGGAGCGTCGGATCCCCGTGCGGGATCACCGGCGCGCTCGGCACGATCCGGTGCCCTCTCTCCCTGAAAAATCCGAGAAAGCTCTCCCGTGTCTCACGTGAAGTCATGACATCTCGATCTGCGTCATAAGCTTGATTTCTTCCAGAATGCCGCTCACCTCCATGCACCTGACAAGTTCCCCCCCGAACACGACCGCCCTGCCGTTGGTATGGACCTCCATCGCGAGAGCCTCTGCCCTGGCGCCGGTGCAATGGGTCGCCTTGATGAGTTGCGCGATGACCTCGTCGAATGTGTGGATTTCGTCGTTGAAGAGAATCACCCTGGCCGGGTCCTGCGTCAGGACCTCGTTTTCCTGCCCGGGTTGTTCGAGAGGATGTGTGGTCATATCATTAAAAACTACCAAAAAGCCGCCACTATTGCAACCACACGCCACTTGCAGAGATTCCCTGCGATGTGTATATTTTACACAACTTCTCTCCACCACCACGACGGACACGCCCATGGTATTCGACAGTGACATTCTCGAACGGATCTATGCACG
>DASVIU010000335.1:0-2955 GCA_036386275.1 Bacteroidota bacterium
ACCGCCGAAGAGTATCGCCGGCTCCCCCCGTTCGTTCCGATGGTGTTCGTGCGTGAACAGGACCATCTCGGGGACGGCTTTACCCCCTGCGCGGCGGTGGAGATCGGCCGCGAACCGTATTACCTCCTGAGGAGCGAGGGAGGCGGCTTTTCCGCACGGGGCGAACCGGGGAAGACCGAGATTTTCAGGAACGTTCCACTCCTCGGCGACACTGTCGTGCTTCTCCGTGGCGCGGCACTCAGGCTGAGACCGCCCGCGGGGAAGGAAGAAATCCTGATGCAGGCCGGAACGCGCGTGGTCCGCCTGTTTGAATACGAATCGAGGACATACGTGCGCCTCCCTTCCGCCGTGGGGCGCTTCGGCTGGGTTTCGCTCCCGGGCTCCGGGCGCTCCTCGGAATGGCGCGAGGTGGAGTCTGCGCCGACGGCGGGGATATCCTTCGGGGATATCCTCCAGCGGGTCCAACCCGTCGTTGACGGGGCGAACAGGTCTCTCAGGCGCATTTACGCAGCGCTTTCCCCCGAATCCGGCGATCTCCGCACCCCTCCCTCTTTCCGCCTTTCCCTCTCACGCGGGGAGATCAGATGCTTTCTCGACCCGTCCGCACTCTCCGGCTCCTTCAACGGCAGCATGAGGGCATTGCTTGCCGGATTCGAACGCGTCCTGGGAGGCACGGGGTTGCACGCAGAGATCTCGGACGGCGCAATTCTCATTCCACTCCAGTGATACAGACGTGCGATCGCTCCCCGCGGTAATCATCGAGCATCTCCCGGCGGTTCTCGTCGTCGGCCTTGCGCTTGTCGCCGTCTCGGCCATCATGCGCCGGAACGAATCGGCGTCCCGGCCGCACGCCGATCCCCGGATCGAACGGTATCTGGCGATCGATTCGGTGGATCTGGCAAACCCTCTTGACAGGGCGTTGTTCCGGGACGCGCTCGGTGTCTTCCGCCCCCCGGGCGCGGGGGACATCGACTCGCTTATGCATGTTGTCGAGGACACCCGGCTGGCCCGGTTTACCGATCCCTCGAGGAAAACCGGGGGAGGACGTGCGGCGCTGACATGGGAGACCGGGATGGCGATCGTCCCGATGTATATTGCCTTTCTCGTCGTCTATTGCACCGTAATGATGTTCACCTATTTTGCGGCACGCGCTCTGGCCGTCTGGAAATTCATCGCATGGAAGCAGGGACGGGCTTCCTCTCTCCGCCGTTATCTGGCCGCCGTCGAATCGAAAGGACTCGCGGGCGCGATCTCACGGGCGGACCTTCTTGTCATGTCCGTGGTGAAGGGGATCGCGTCCCTCCTCCTTTTTTCACCTGCATACGTGATCGCATATTCATTCCGGACAAGTCTCGACACCGAGAGCATCCTCTTTCTCATCCCGCTGGCCGTCATTTCCAACGGCATCCTTATCAACGAGGCGAACCATCTCTACACGCTCCTTGTCGCGGAGAGCCGGAAGGGGTACATCCAGACGGCAATTGTTAAAGGGGTGGCTTCTTCCTACGAGTGGGACACCCCGGGGGGCCTCCGCCGCACCACGCTCCTGTTCCCGGTCCGGGGCGCACGGGGACACGTGTTCAGGGACATCTACCGGAACGCGCGCCTGCAGTTCATCCCGTCGATGAAAGAGCATGCGGCGTTCATCGTTACGGGGATCGTCATCATCGAGATGGCGCTGAACATCAAAGGGCACCTCTGCTACGCGCTGCTCCAGCACATGCTCTACCGGGAATTCGACATCGCGATCGCGATCGTATTCGCCATCTTTCTCGCCGTGAAGTTGACGGAAGCGTGCGTCGACCTCTGGCACGCGCTCGAAACCGCGAAATATGACAATGCAGAGTGACCGGACCGTCATCCATACGCCGCTCTCCGGACTGCTGACGGAGAGAAAGGACCTGCTGTGGGGGATGCTCTGGCTCGGGGGGCTGGCTCTGACATGGGTATGGATCGGCCTCTACCTGAACGCCCCCGCCCGGATTCTCGTCGGGGCGGCGTGCATCCACACCTTCTCGGGTGCGCTCGCAGCAGTCGCGGCGTCCCTTGTGATCGGCTGGGGGACCGCGCTCTTCCTCCACTTCCTTGAATCCACCCGTCGCAGGATCGCCTACCTGGCGGTCTCGTTCGTGCTGAATCTCCTCCGGTCCGTCCCGCAGATCGTCGGGATGCTCATCGGGTACGTCATCGTCACCGGACTGACACTCGATGAAGCGCTCACGTCCGACACTTCCCGCATACTCGCGACATCGCTCGTCACCGCGCTGTTTGTCTTTCAGGAGGTTGTGGACCTGATCCGCGAACGGATACGTCACTTCGAATCCCTGGAGTTCGTGAGCGCCCTCCTGGTGTGCGGGATCCCTTCCCGCGTCATCATCAACAGGGAAATACTCCTGAAGAACAGCATGGCCTATCTCGTGCAAAAATGTGTGGCCCTTTTCGGACGAGCAATATTTCTCATCTGCAGCATCGACTTCATCGTTTCCGTCGGACTCTCGGCGGAAGTCAGCCTCTCAAACCTCCCCGTCACGCTCGGGAGCATGCTCGCCAAGCTCGACAGCAAGCAGGACATTCTTGCGATCGGAACGGCACTCACCGACCTGCGCGTTATCCCCACACTTTTCGTCGAACACCTGCAGGGGATCAGCGTCGCATTTCTGATCGTGTATACGCTTCTGTGCGTGTACAGGATCGCCAACGGGTTGATGGAACGGTACCGCCTGTGACCCCATCACTGTTTGACATCGGCATATCCGCCGGTGGCCGCCTCCTTGTGGATGTTCAGGGCTTCCCTGTCGAAGAGGGGGCGATCACGTTCCTTTTCGGTGAATCAGGCATCGGAAAGTCGCTGATCGGCAAGGCACTTTTCGGGTTGCTCGACGAATTGGAATTCCGCGTACGGGTCAACGGATTGTCGTACAGCGAGTACAGGGAATCGGCTGGAGCCCGCGCCGC
>DASVIU010000336.1:0-2380 GCA_036386275.1 Bacteroidota bacterium
CGTGCCAGACGCCGACATCCTTCAGGTGGTATTCCTGCTTGAGCGTCCGGATGATCTCACGGAACCCGTGGGGGAATTTTTTCGCATCCGCATGGAACGAGTTCAGTTTGCTCCCGGTCTGGTCGAACCATCCGTCGTCCACAAGGAACCATCCGATCGGAAACCGCGCGTTACTGAAATATTTCGCGCCCCTGATCAAAAGGTCTTCGTTCAGGTCTCTCCCGAGCGAGGAGCTGTTCCAGGTGCACCAGCCGATGTTTTCAAGGATCGCCGGGAATTTCTTGTTCTTCCGCAGGTTTTCCGGGTGCCCCATCCCGCGCATCCCCGCTGCCCAGAGAGACTCAAAAAGTGCGTAGGGATCCTCCCCGAACCCTATCGACATCAGGGGGACGTTCCCTTTCCCCTGCGCATCGGAGTAGCTGACAGATTTCGAGCCGAAACAACCGTGGTCCTGTCCGAGCGTCGAGCGGTACCCGGCGCCCGAGATGGGCATCGCCGCTCCATAGAGGCCGTCCTCATACCGCCAGTAGAAGAACTGCACATCGTTGTCCTGCAGCTCACCGGGTCTCTTCACACGGACAGGTTTCGACCAGGAGTTCCAGGGACCGTAACGCCAGAGTGACACTCCTTGCACGAACCCCGGGATATCGTCGAAAAAGAGGCCGAGGTACTCATCAGCTTTTCGACGCGACGCGCCGGACGGAGAAACGAAGAACGAGATGATACCCGGCTCGCTGTCAGGTTTCACCGTGACGTCTACGTGTTCGGCACCGGCGTGAAATGAGAACACGTCTGCCCCGACTGTGACTTCGGTGAACGCGGGAGTGCCGGACTGCAACCGGGGTCCGCCGGCGGCCAGCCTGGTCTTCCCCCCGAAGCTGACTTCCAGCGCGTTGCCGGCGCGTCTGACGGCCGGAGTGAAAACCTGACGGGGCTGCTGCGCCATGAGGGGGAGCGTGAATGCCAGTGACAGGATAAGGATTGGGAGGGGATGCGTCATGGGGGATCGAGTGTCCCGCCTGACACCGGGGAGTCCCGGAAAGCGGGGCCTTGCTTCTCTTGCTATGGATTGTCTGGACAAGGTGCGGAAAAAGTTTGACATTGGCAATGAGCATGATGCGGAGAAGATTTTGTCGTATATTGCCTCCTCCACACACACAATAAGGGCTCGCCCCCATGCTCACAATCGGCTACGATATTGGAAGTTCATCCGTCAAGGCTGTACTCTTCGACGCAGAAAAGGGAACCCCTGTGGCAGGCGGATACTCGCCGAAGCAGGAGATGCCCATACTCGCACGGCAGGCCGGCTGGGCCGAGCAGGACCCCGCGATGTGGTGGGAGAACCTGAAGATCGCCACGCGAGAGGTCCTCCATGCATCGCCCGGCCTCTCGCACCGGGTGGGGGCGATAGGGATCTCCTACCAGATGCACGGGCTGGTGGTCGTGGGAGAACGGGGGAACGTCCTCCGTCCGTCGATTATCTGGTGCGACAGCCGCGCGACCGGCATCGGGAGAGGGGCTTTCGACAGGCTCGGCCATGAGCGGTGCCTCGGCACGCTCCTGAACTCCCCCGGCAATTTCACCGCCTCGAAACTCCACTGGGTCAAAGAGCATGAGCCCGGGGTATTCGCCGGGGTGCACAAGTATTTTCTCCCCGGGGATTACATCGCAATGCGATTAACGGACCGGATCGCCACCACGATCCCCGGACTCTCAGAGGGGATGGTCTGGGATTTCAGCGCGAATGCGCCGGCGGGCTTCCTTCTCGATGAGTACGGCATACCCCGGTCGCTCGTCCCGGAGACTGTCCCGACATTCGGCGAACAGGGGAAGCTCGTGCGCGAAGCCGCGGAAGAACTCGGACTCGCAGCGGGGATCCCGGTGACATACCGCGCAGGGGACCAGCCGAACAACGCCCTCTCACTCAACGTCCTCGAGCCCGGAGAGGTGGCTGCGACCGCCGGCACTTCGGGAGTCGTCTATGCCGTGAGCGGGACACTCGCCCGGGATCCGGAGTTGAGGGTGAATTCGTTTGCGCATGTCAACCATAAAGGGAACACTCCGCGGATCGGCGTGCTCCTTTGCATCAACGGCTGCGGCATCGCACAGAGCTGGACCCGCCGCATACTGGGAATGGCGGACAGGCCTTACGAGGAGATGAATGCCCGCGCGGCACAGGTCCCCGCCGGGGCCGGGGGGCTCATCGTCCTTCCCTTCGGGAACGGGGCTGAGCGCATGTTCCGAGACCGGGACATCGGCGCACACATCTCGCAGGTGAGCTTCACACTCCACTCGGACGCCCACCTGATGCGCGCGGTCCAGGAGGGGGTCGCATTTTCGTTCAAGTACGGAATGGACATCCTGACGGACCTCGGCATGC
>DASVIU010000337.1:0-9028 GCA_036386275.1 Bacteroidota bacterium
TCTCTGCGGAAACAATCGATTACTTCGCACAACTGATCCGGAATGCCGGCCCCGCGCATGTGCAGCATATTGAATTTCTCCGGACCATGGCGCTTCCGGTGATCTGGGGAGCATATGCCCTCCCGCTGATCCTGCTGGGGACGCGGAGCGGTCTCCGGCCGGTTGTCTCTTCCGGGCTCCTCGTGCTGTTCATTGCAGGGTGCGTTGCGCTGGTACGGGGACTGACGTTTGTGCCGATCGGAGATTTTGTTTCGATTCTGAATGAGCGGGCGCTCCTTCTTATTTTGCTTATCGCCCAGTTTGCAGTCGCATGGCGGCTGCTGTCAGTGGGACTGGAGGTCTCAGCCCTGTCCGGGAGACTCAGATCGGGACTCCAGGCGGGGATCGTCCTCCTCTTCCTGGTTCTGATCACCGGGGAAACATGGGACTATTATGAGCGTGGGATCTACCGGCTTACGCTCGCGGCCAACTCCGTGAATTTCAGGGAAGAAATGGCGCGGCTTCAGAATCTCCGCCAGCTCTTTCTCTCCGCAGGGTGGCTCGTGTATTCGATCATACTCATGGCTCTCGGTATCTGGAAGCGTTCCCGGATCGTGCGCATCGAAGCGATCGTACTCTTCGGGGTGTCGATACTCAAGATCTTCATCTATGATCTTTCGTTCCTTGACACGCTGTACAGGACATTCTCGTTCGTGGGACTGGGCGTCATCCTGCTTGCGGTGTCGTATCTGTACCAGCGCTACAGGGGCATCATACTCGGGTCGGGGGAGACGGGAGCATCGGCCTGAAAACCAGGGGGAGCCAACGGTCCCGCCGATTTCAGGCGGGAATGTCCGGCGCGGGCTCGCGTTCGTACAGGATTGTTCCTTTTCTCTTCCTCTGCTGTGTGTTACATGCACAGCAACTCCCCTTTCGTACGTTTACTTCCCGAGACGGGCTGCCGCGGAGCGAAGTCCACACGCTATGCCAGGACTCGCTCGGCTACATCTGGTGCGGCACATTCGACGGGTTCTCCCGTTATGACGGTGCCTCCTTCGCTAATTATGAAATTCCCGGCGGTCTGGGCGCGAATGCAGTGAACTCCATGTTCCCCGTGGCGGAGGGGAAGCTCTGGGTTGCCACGAGCGGCGGCGGACTCTCCCGGTGGGACGACGGGAGGATCCGGCGATACCTTGTGAATCCCGAAGATCCGCTCTCACAAGAAAACCGGGTGAACGTGGTATGCACGTGCGGTTCGGGAGGGATCCTTGCGGGCACAGACCGGTGTGCGTTCCTGTTCGACGGGGAACGCTTCGAACGGTTCAGGCCCGGGTCGATCTCCGCATCGACTGCAGTGGATCTCCTTTTCCGGGATCTCTCCGGTGCGATATGGATCGGGACTTCGGCGGGAATGTTCGTGATAAAGGATTCCGCCGGGTCGCCGTGCCGGCGGCTTGACATGCCCGACTCTCCACACGTCAATGCCATTGCCGGGGACACTGCGGGGGGGATCTGGTTTGCCACAGATGCCGGCATCCGCCACCTGACGCGGGGGGATCGGCCTGAAGAACTTCCCCGCGTCATGCAACTCCCCTTTCCGCTCCGCGCACTCTCCCAGACAAGGGCGCGGGCTCTCCTTGTCGATCGCCAGGGGGCCCTATGGATCGGCACTGACGAGGACGGGCTCTTCAGATACTCCGCCGGGCATCTTACCAACTACACGACGACGAACGGGCTTCCCGCCAGCAGGGTCTCGTCGCTGATGGAAGACCGCGAATCGAATATCTGGGTGGCGACGAACGCCGGCCTCTGCAGGCTGGGGACCAGACGAATTGTCAACTACACGCTGGCGGGCAAACTGGCGCACATTTATGTAAGCGCCATCGCTCAGGACCTTACCGGGCGAATCTGGTTCGGCACACCGTACGGTCTGACAAGCCTGCGGGGTGATCGGTTCACGAATTACTCCGTGACGGACGGTCTTTATTCCGGCTACATCCTCTCGCTCCTTGTCGATCGGGCCGGCACTGTATGGATCGGGACGGGGGGAGGATTGAACCGTGCCTCGGGGGGGCGTATCCTCCGGGATCCCTGGAACCCCGCCGGGTCCGGCCGGACGACAGTCATGCGGTCGTTTTTTCAGGATGGTGACGCCAATGTCTGGGTGGGGTGGGAAAGGGGGTTCAGCGTTTTCCGGGGAAGGCGTGTCACGGATTTCTTCCTTCCGGATTCCCTTCTCAATACGCTCGTGGTTGCCCTCTGCCGTGGGCCGGGGGGAAGTCTGTGGGTCGGTACGCAGGGGGAGGGACTGTTCCGGTATTCGGTCGGGTCGGACGCCTCCGGTCATCTTACGGTGCGGTCCTCCGGCCACTACGGACGGAAGGAGGGACTCACGGATGTGAACATCCGTTCGCTTCTTGCCGACCGTGAAGGAACACTCTGGGTCGGGACCAGGTACGGCGGTGCGGAGAGGCTCTTTTTCTCGGGCGACAGCGTCTGCCGCAGCGCACGCTACGGTTTCGCCGAAGGGCTTGCGGGCGACTGGGTCATGCAGATGCTGCAGGACCGTGATGGGAATCTCTGGTTTGCGACAAACAGGGGAGTGGACCGGCTGCCGGTGAACGGCGGGATGCAGGCCGTCCGTCTGAATGCAACCCATGGAATGGCGGGGGACGATGCGGAGGCACTCTATGAGGACCGCGACGGGCAGATCTGGATTGGTGCGACGAACGGCGTCACACGGTATTCCCCGGGGGAAGAACAGGCGGTCCGGGTTCCACCGCCTGTCTATCTCCAGAGGTTTCAGGTCCTGGGCCTCGACGATTCTCTGGCGCTCAGGAGGGGGACTGCAGACCTCGGATTCGATCAGCATTCGGTCTCCTTCGAATATATCGGACTCAGCTATACGGATGAGACGGCAGTCCGCTACAGGTACATGCTTGAGGGGATTGATGCCGATTGGAGTTCGCCGGCCGTGAGACGGTATGTCACGTACGCACACCTCCCCCCGGGGAGCTACACATTCAGGGTCGCGGCGTGCGCGGGGGAGACCGGCTGGAGCCCGCACCCCGCTTCCTTCTCGTTCAGGATCGCGGCCCCGTTCTGGGCGAGCCCCCTGTTCATCGGCGGAGTTGTCGTCTGTGCGCTGGCTTCTGTATTCGGCATCCACCGGGCCCGCGTGCGCCGTCTCGTTGCGATGGAGCGCGTCAGGAACAGGATTGCCGCGGACCTCCACGATGACATCGGTTCCACACTGAGCAGCATTTCAGTCTTCAGCCGCCTTGCGGAAGAAGAGCTCGGGGAGAGCGCCCCGGGGGCGGCTTCCATCATCCGCCGCATCGGCGCAAGCTCGCAGGGGGTCATGGAATCTCTCGATGACATTGTCTGGATGATCCGGCCCGGCAATGACTCTCTGGACGTGATTACATCGAGGATCCGGGAATACGCGACGGCGATGTTCGAGGCGCGCGGGATCCGGTTCACGCTGTCGATGCCTCCCGGGCTCGATGAGATGAGGATGTCCCTCGAGGACCGCCGGCAACTGTACCTCATTATCAAGGAAGCCGTCAACAACATCGTCAAGCATTCCTCCTGTTCCTTCGCCCGCCTTGTTATCGCTGTGCACAAGAAAGACCTCCTCGTCACGATACAGGACGACGGGCAGGGGTTCGACAGCAGCCTCCACCTCCGGGGAAACGGGATCGCCAACATGCGTGAACGGGCCTCGGCCATGGGCGGGCACCTGACGATTGAGTCGGGAACCGAGGGTGGAACGACAATCAATCTCAGGACCAGAATCACATGAAGATGCGATGGACTTGTCCCGATATCCGGGTATCTTCCGGTGACCATGCCCATTAGAGTCGCGGTCGTCGAAGACAATGCTGAATTGCGGGAAGGGCTGGCCCGGCTCATCGATGGGGGAAGCTCGACCGGCTGTGTCGGAGTGTACGGCCGGTGCGACGAATTGCTCGCCGCCCTCCCCGGCATCCGTCCGGATGTCGTTGTGATGGATATCGGGCTGCCGGGGATGTCGGGCATAGAAGGCGTGGCACGGATCAAATCGATCGCGCCCGCCACCGAGATCCTCATGGTCACGGTGTACGAGGACGAAGAAAACATTTTTCAGGCCATCCGCGCCGGCGCCTCCGGTTACCTGCTGAAGAAGACGCTTCCCGGGAGGCTCCTCGATGCCATAGCCGAGATCCATGCCGGCGGAGCGCCGATCACCGCTTCCATCGCGCGAAAAGTCCTGGCCGCTTTCAAGGGGAATCCCCCTTCCTCCCCGCCCGAGTCCTCCCTCTCGCTCCGCGAAAAGGAGATCCTCTCTGCTCTGGTCAACGGCCAGAGCTATAAGCTGATTGCGGATTCCTGCTTCATCAGCATCGATACGGTCCGCTCGCACATCAAGAGCATCTACGGGAAACTCCGGGTCCATTCGAAATCCGAGGCGGTCGCCACGGCGCTGAAGAACCGTCTCGTGTGAATGAACCACACATTTGTGCGATTGAAGCCCCCCCCTCCCTTCTGTACATTGATCACGGTGTCCATGTCTGAGGCTATCCCACATCTAAAGGAGGGAACAATGAGGCGCAATCTTCCCGTTTCTACGGTGATGGTGGTACTGTTGCTCGCGTGTGCAGGTTCCGCGTTGTTTGCGCGGGACGAGCACAAGGCGAAGAAGATGCAGTTCCTTATCGAGATGAAGCACACCCCCGAGCAATGTGTCGGAGAGCTGGACCGGGTCAGCGCGGAGGCTCCGAAATTGCTCGATCAGGTCGAGTGGGGATGCATGGCCGGGGACCACACCGGCTACCTGATGGTCTGGGCCGAGAACGAGGCCGCGGCGAAAAACATGGTCCCGGCATTTCTCCGCGGGGACGATACGCACATTGTCGCGCTCAATAAGTTTACCGTGGAGCAAATCAAATCTTTCCACGGGAAAAACTGAAGTTTCTCCCCCCGCTGTCCTCCGGGTCAAAACGCTGATCGTCCCGCCTCCTCCCGTCCTCACAAGCGGGGGGAGGCTGGTTTCTCCCGGTCCCTTTCCGTTTGCCTTTCACGCTCCCTCTTCGTATGCTATGCTCGTCTTCCGCGCGATGTCCACCGGACGTCGCTGATCGCCGGAGACCTGCAGCAAACACCTGCTCACCCGGCGGGCATTCCTTCCGCCGGCGACATTGCATATACCACCACCCGGGAGTACACCCATGCTCGTCATCGTGAAAGAGAATTATGACGCAATGAGCAAGGAAGCCGCGAGGCTCGTTGCCGACCGCCTTCGGAAAAAACCCAACTTGGTACTCGGACTCGCGACCGGCAGCACACCGCTCGGCCTGTACAAGGAGCTGATCCGCATGCACAGGGACGAAGGCCTGGATTTCTCCAAGGTCACCACGTTCAACCTCGACGAATATGTGGGACTTCCTCCGTCGCACGATCAGAGCTACCACTATTTCATGCGCGAGAATTTCTTCAAAGACATCAACCTTGATGTCCGCCATATCCACGTCCCACAAGGGATGGCGAAGGACATCGACCTGTTCTGCGAATGGTATGAGAAGCGGATGGCGGAATCCGGCGGAATCGACCTGCAGGTCCTGGGTATCGGGGGGAACGGGCATATTGCGTTTAACGAGCCGGGATCCTCACTGGGCTCCCGGACGCGCATCAAGACGCTCACCGGGACGACCCGGATGGACAACGCCCGGTTCTTCAAGACCGGGGAAGAAGTCCCCCGCTACGCGATCACCATGGGCGTGGGAACGATCATGGATGCGAAGGAGCTGCTCCTCCTGGCGAACAAGACGGGGAAGGCCGATGCAGTCAAGGCCGCGGTGGAAGGGCCGCTGACGGCGATGTGCCCTGCATCGATCATTCAGATGCACGCAAAGGCGTTCGTCTTTGTTGACAGGGATGCCGCGTCGAAGCTCACAGGGAACTACAACGACAGCTGGGAATCGAAGGTTTTTCAATAGGGGGACAACCCGATGATCGACAGGATATGTTTGTTCGAAGATCAGCATTTCCGCTGGCTTCTTCCGCTGGCCTATACGCGACCCGTGTATGACCTCCGGTGCGGCATGCTGACGCTCCGTGAAAAGGTCCAAAAGCACTATCCGGGGGCGTTGCTGCAGCTTCACGCCCGGGGTTACCTGGCGGATCTCCTCCGGGAGCAAAACCCCGGAACGACGGTCAACCAGGTCGGAGGCCAGGGGTGCCTGTTTCTGAACGGACGGCTTGTGGCGTCTGAAGAGCTCCCCCGGCAAATACCGCTCGACGGACCGGATGCACTGTACACATCGGGGGAGATTCTGGTGGCGGCCCGGCTCGGCGGCAAGGCGCTCGAGGCGCGTCGCGGCGCGCTTCCCGAATTCCCCGGGATATCTGCATTCCCCGGAATACCGAAGACCGGATTGTCACCGAAGATGGTGTCCTATCCGTGGGACCTCGTCAATTTCAACGGCGGGGAGATCGTGTCGGATTTCGGGCTCCTTGCGCCGGAACGGGGACAGAGGATGAGGGGGACGGTCTACGAAGGGGCGCACCTGATCAATCCCGAAAACATCGTCATCGGAGAGGGATCCAGGGTGAAGCCCGGCGTGGTGCTCGACGGCGAGACGGGACCGATCTGGATCGGGAACAATGTGACGGTTTTCCCGAATGCCGTCATCGAAGGCCCGGCGTTTGTTGGGGATCGCTCCCTCATCAAAGTCGGGGCGAAGATCTACGAGAACACAAGCATCGGCCCCGTGTGCAAGGTCGGCGGTGAGGTGGAAGGGGCGGTGATCCATTCGTTCTCCAACAAGCAGCATGACGGGTTCCTCGGCCACGCGTATCTGGGGATGTGGGTCAACCTCGGTGCTGACACCAACAACAGCGACCTGAAGAACAACTACGGGAACGTGAAGCTGGTGATCGACGGCGAGACGGTGGACAGTGGTTCGATGTTCATGGGGCTCGTGATGGGAGATCACTCCAAGAGCGCGATCAATTCCATGTTCAACACGGGAACCGTCGTCGGTGTCTCGAGCAACGTGTTCGGGAGCGGATTCCCCCCGAAATCGGTTCCGTCGTTCGCATGGGGAGGCGGGGAGGGATTGAAGACGTATGAGCTGGAACGCGCTCTCGATGTGGCCAGGCGCGTGATGGGAAGGAGGAAGATGGTTCTCTCTCCTGCGGAGGAGAAGGTCCTCCGGGTTGTCTTCGACCTGACCAGGAAGGAAAGGAGTCCGGCCGGCACGGCCGGTTGAGACCGGGGGCGGCCTGCAGAGGCCCCCCTTTTTACTCCTCCCCAGGAGAATTCAACGTCCGGATTTCGGTGGAATTCAAAGCAGGCCATTGCCCCCCCTTGTAGCAGCTCCGCATTTTCGACTTGACATTCACATTCTGATAAGCTAAATTAAGACTAATTAGTCTGATATAGAGCCCATGAGCCTGATCTTCAGCCGTCAATGCGAATATGCCCTCCAGGCAGTCGTATTCCTCGCCCTTCAGAAGGAAGGGGAGCGGGTATCCATCAAAGACCTGACAAAAAAACTTGACATACCGTACCACTTCCTTGCGAAGATATTTCAGGACCTGTCGAGGAAAGGGCTTCTTGAATCGCTGAAGGGACCGGGGGGCGGGTTCTCACTCGGTATGGCCGCAAGGGACATTACCCTCTTTCATATTGTCGAAGCGATCGACGGCGTAGACTTCACTCAGAAATGTGTCATGGGGTTCGCAGAATGCTCCGGGAAACACCCCTGCGCGGTGCATGAAAAATGGGCGGCCCTCCGGGATGGGATTTACTCGATGCTTGTCAGCAAGGACGTTGCTCAGCTTGCCATGGAGATGAAAAAACCGGGCTATGCGCTATGAGAACGGAACGCGCATTCAATGGCGGGTTGACCGTACCGGTCGCACCCGCGAAGAGACCTCCCGTCCGGAAGATCCCTCCGGAGCTCCGGCGTCGGAAGATCAATTTCTCGAGTGAACGGGCCTGGCACAGGCGGCTCATCTGGCGTCTGAAGGAGGACTCCCAGTTCCTCCGCACGACGGTGCAGACCGCATTCGCTCTCCTTTGCGCATGGATCGGGATTGAGTTCTACCTCTTTGCCCGCTGGGGAATGTCGGGCGGAACCGAAGCATTCGTGGCGCGCCCTCCCGGTGCCGAGGGTTTTCTCCCTATCAGCGCGCTCATCAGCCTGAAGTACTTTCTGCTCACGGGGATCATCAACGCCGTGCACCCGTCCGGACTTTTCATACTCCTGGCGATATTCGCGGTAAGCCTCCTGCTGAAGAAAGCATTCTGCAGCTGGCTCTGTCCGATCGGGACGCTGAGCGAGTCTCTCTGGATGCTCGGCCGGAAAATGTTCAGGCGGAATATCACGCTCCCGCGCTGGCTCGACTATCCCCTCCGTTCCCTGAAGTACATCATTCTGGGGTTCTTCGCCTGGTCGGTTGCGACGATGGACGTCCCGGACCTTGCGAACTTTATCTACAGCCCGTACAACAAGGTCGCCGATATCAAGATGTACCTCTTCTTTGCGGAGATAGGAGGAGTGGCACTCTGGACGATCATCGTTCTGATGCTCCTTTCGATTGTCGTAAAGAACTTCTGGTGTCGTTTCCTTTGTCCCTACGGAGCGCTCCTCGGAGTGGCCAGCGTGATGAGCCCGCTGAAGATCACACGGACGAAGTCGACCTGCGTTGACTGCAAGCTCTGCACAAAGGCGTGCCCGGCGGGAATCAACGTTCACGAGGCGACCCGCGTCTGGAGCGACGAATGCACGAGCTGTCTGGCGTGTGTGGAAGCATGCCCGGTGAAAGATACTCTGGGGATGAAGGGTGGGACCCGCTCGCGCCCCGTCCCCGGCTGGGTGTTCGGCCTCCTTGTGACGGGTGTGTTTGTGGCGGTCACCGGCCTGGCCGTTGTGACCGGGCACTGGCAGAACGGTATCTCGCAGGCTGAGTATCAGCGCCGTTTTGAACAGATCGATTCTCCTGTTTACCAGCACTTCCGCGGCCACGTGCCGCAGTACAGGTCCGATGACTGAAAACGAAA
>DASVIU010000338.1:0-1970 GCA_036386275.1 Bacteroidota bacterium
ACATCGCCGGGAAGAACCTGGCAAATCCCTCTGCGATCATACTGGCGGGAGTCCTGATGCTCCGCCACCTGAATGAAAACGCCGCCGCCGACCGGATACAGGAGGCGGTCGCCTCCGTCCTCAGGGAAGGGAAGTGCGTCACAGGCGACCTCAACCCTGCGGCTCCCGTCGGAACGACGGAGATGGGAGCGGAGATCGTTCGAAAACTCAGATAGGTGCTCCTTCGGTGTCGAGCATCACCACCTCTCCTCTCCCGAGCGATTGAAGCCCTTCCTTCGTCCCGTCTGCATCCGCCACTACCAGGATCGCCATCGCGAGCGGCTCGAGCGTGGCGCGGGCCACGCGCATCACGTCCGCTGATGTCACCGAAGCGAGGTTCTGGAGATACCGTTCATAATAGTCATCCGGAAGACTATACAGGACAATGCTCTGCAGCGCGCCCGCCACCTGGAACGGCGTTTCGAAGCTGAGCGCGAACCCGCCGCCGAGACCCATCCTTGAGAATTCCAGTTCTTCATCCGTCACTCCCTCCCTGTGCATCGCGCCGATTTCCAGAAGCAACTGTTCCGCGGCTTCGCCGGTCTTCGACCCTGTGAAGCCACCCCCCACCATGAACGGCCCGGGCTGCTTCAGGAATATGAACGACGAGCGGGCGCCGTATGTCAGCCCGCGCTTCTCACGCAGGTTCATATTTATCCTGCTGGAGAACTGGCCCCCGAGCACCCGGTTCATGAGGGTGGCGGGAAAGTAGTCGGGGGTGTTCCTCGCGAGTGCGGGGGAACCGATCCTGATCTCTGACTGGGGGGCCCCGGGCCTGTCGATCAGATACACACGCCGGGGTGCCGCAGGCGGGGGAGGGACGGTGGGGGCGGCGCGGCGCGCCCCTCCTTTCCAGCGTCCGAGTTCACGCTCGAGCAGAGGGAGGATGTCAGCCATTGTGGTGTCGCCGACGACAATGAGTGTGGCGTTGGACGGAACATAATGATCCGAGTAAAACCCGCAAATGTCGTCGCGGGTCAGTCCGCTCACGGACCCTTCAGTCCCCGATGGATCCGTCCCGTACGGGTGATCGTCCCCGTAGATTACACGCATAAATGCATTGCTGGCCACCGATGCCGCCCTGTCCTTCTGCTCCACGAGTGACGTCAGCCTCTGCGCCTTGAGCCTCTCGAACTCCCGGAGGGGAAAAGTGGGGTTGGCGAGGACGTCCGCAAACAACGCAATCCCCGTCCCGAGGTGACTGTTCAACGTCAGGAGTGTCCCGAATGTCGCGTCCGCGCCGCTTCTGAAGCTGAGCGAGGCGCCGATGAATTCCACGCTCTCGGAAATCTCGAGAGCGTTCCGCGAGCCGGTCCCGGCGTCAAGGAGCTCCGCCGTAAGCGCCGCGGTTCCGGATTTTCCGCGAGGGTCCATGGACGCGCCGATCTGGAGCACGATGCTGATAACCACCTGCGGATTACTATGCTGCTCCACCAGCCGGATCGGGAGGCCGATGGAGAGCTCTCCCTTCTGCACCGGGGGGAGCGTGACGCGGGGGAGGGGTTCGAGGGGAGGACGTCTGGTCCGGTCCAGGAGCGAAGAATGGGCGTTCCGGGGGGTCATGGCGTTTTGGCTGCGACTTGTGGCGCCGGGACGCCGGCATCGATCGACTTCCAGGCCGCGGCGGGCGAGGCGAGAGATCTCTTTCCGCGCGGGACGACGTTCAACGTTACGTGGTGGGAGGAGAAAACACGGCGGCCGCCGGCGAGGACCTCATCCGGTGTGATCCCCTGGAAGCGCGTGATTTCCCGGTTGAAATTTTCCGTATCTCCCGTCAGCGTGAAGCTGGTCGCCAGCCCGCCTGCGATGCCGAGGGCCGTGGTCAGCCGGCCTGCAAGCTGTGCTTCCTTCCCGTTGAAGGCCCCCTCTATCTCCCTGTCGGTCACCCCGTCCGCAAAACCCGTTCGATCGCCTCGTGCACGCACTTCTCG
>DASVIU010000339.1:0-4025 GCA_036386275.1 Bacteroidota bacterium
GGAACGAAAGTACCGGATAGAGGGTTCCCTTCGTGTTCGCGCGCGCGATGATAGCCGCAATCACGGTCGCCGCAGCGGCGAACCCCATGCTCCCGAGCAGCACGGTGACGACAAAGATCGACATGGTCCTGATGACAAATCCATTGATGAACACCGCATAGAGCAGGACGGTGACCGCGTTCAACCCGGTCACAAGGACGAGGTTAAACAGGAGCTTGCCGAAGAACACCGCCCCTGGGGATGCCAGGAGCTGGAGCGTCAGCGTCGTCCCGCGTTCCTCCTCCATGACAAACGTCCTCGAGAGTCCCGACATCGCCGCGAAGAACACCACCACCCAGAGCATCCCCGAGAGCGCGTCCGGCGACGCGCCTTCGCTGCCGAGCGAAAAGAGTATGATCGAGATGGTCGTGACGACGAACATGAGGAGTGCGCTCACCGCGTAGCGCGTGCGGAGCTCCGATCGCCAGTCCTTGAGAAAGACCGAGCCCGCCGACCGGAGGAACGAACGGGAGGAGCTCCTAGGCGCGCTCATTGAGGTCCACCCTCCTCTCGTACGTGTCGATGTCCGACATGTCGTTGGTGGCCACCACGAGTATGCCGTTCCTGCGCTGCTCCGCCATGACTGTGCGGACGATGGCTATCCCCTCCCCGTCCAGGTTCGACATAGGTTCGTCAAGCACCAAGACGGGAGGTGTGTGAATGAGCGCGAACGCGTACTTGACGCGCTGTTTCATCCCCGACGAATAAGTCCTGACCGGGTCGTGGCGGCGGGGGAAGATCGCCACCCGTTCGAAAAGCGCATCGGCCCTTGCGGGATCGAACGGGAGTCCCCGGATCCCCATCGCGATCGCGAGGTTCTCCACAGCGGAGAATTCTTCGAACATCTGGAGGTACGGGGAAACGAGGCCGATGAGCCCCCTCTGCTCACGGGGTGGGTCGTGCGGACCGGGGGTGAGTGTGAACGTCCCCCCTCCCGGCGTCAGAACCCCGCAGATGATCTTCACCAGCGTGGACTTTCCCGAGCCGTTTCTCCCTGTGATAAGCAGCGTCTCTCCCGAGGAGGCCGAGAACGACACATCGCGGAACACGGTACGGCGGTTGTATTCCTTTCTGAGTCCTTCGCCGGCAATCTGTACGCGTCCGTTCACCGCCGCACCAGTGCGAATTTGCCCGTGACCGTCCGGTCGGGGAGAGTGAGGACGAAAATGTAGATCCCGGTCGGCGCCGCGCTGTTCCTCTTCGTCACGCCGTCCCATGTGAACACGCGCTGGCCGAGGCGCCACTGCGACTGGCGTGATGCACTGTAGACGAGTTCCATCCCCGAGGAATAGACGGAAAGCGTTCCTTCGTCTGCGTTCGCCGGCATAAAAAGGAAGCCCCCCTCACCCGGATGGAACGGGTTCGGGAACGCGCTTCCCTCTGCGACCGAGGTGGTGCCAGGACCCTGCTTGCCGATCGCCCACGCAAACCACTGGGACTGGTTTGCGACATCGAGCCTGAGATAAAGATTCCCCGTGATGGCCCGGTAGGAATCGTCCGGCCTGTTCCTGCTCACCGTCAGCGTGAACGGCGAGGATGCCGGCGAGTTCGCCGGGCAGTCCGCGTTGAGGTTCGCAAGCGCCACGGTCACCGTGTCAGTTCCCGTGACGTAACCGTAGTAGCCGGTTGCGAGGCAGAAAAGTGAGCCCGTGACCTGCTGGCTCGGACTGATCATGTCATAGTACGTCTCTGTCATCACCGGGAAGCGTGCCGCCTCGTCATAATACTTGACGCTGTCTGCCCGCGGGCCCGTGTAATAATTCCAGAGTGCCCATTCCGCGAACGCGACGCTCAGTGTCGTCGTTAGCGGGGACTGCAGCTGGTGCAGCGTGAGGTCGATTGCGGGGAGCGGCGCCATCGAGTGGATGTTCTCCCAGATGTGAAGCATCGTGTCGTGCCCGAACTTCTTCGTGAAGTACTTCCCCAGTATCCCCCGGCTGTACATAATGAAGGCATCCGATGTGAGGGGTCTCCCGGGGTTTCGGAACTGGCCGCCGCTGTCAAACAGATAGTTCAGGTAGTCGTTCTCGCCATGGTAGACGACATCCTCCATCCACACGGACGTTATTTCGTGAAACCAGACGTCGTTCGCCCAGAAACCGTAGGAGCCGATCTGAATTGCGTGGTGGAACTCATGGGCCAGCGTCACGCGGAGCGATGGGATTCCTCTGTTCGCCGGGGGCGACACAAACGAGAAATCGTTGTGGATCTCTATAGACGTCGAAGACGTTCCGCCTTCCGCCACGGCGATGTCGGGGGTGGTGACGCCATAGGTGCCCGAACCGTAGACCTGGGAAAGGTCGTAGATATAGACGTCATATTCATCAAATCCCCCTCCCAGCGTCCCGTCACCCGGCGGAGGGTGGAAGCCCAGCGTTCCGGTCTCGTACCGGTAAACATGTGCCATTATGGCGATGGCCGAATCGACGAAAGCCCGGGCGGTTCCCGCGATCGGATGCCCTGAGGAATCGAGGAGCGCGGGGGCATCCGTACCCGTGGTGTCGAAATGGAATCTGAACCGGCCGCTGTCCGCCACGACGCTTGTCTGGAACTCCGCGCGCTGAAGAAGTGTTGCGAGCGCCGATCGTTCATCGGCCCCGAGCGTCGCGCGGTAATGGATCGCGGCGGACAGTATGGGGAGCCCGCACTTGACCGGGAGTCCTTCGCTCCCCGCCGGCGAAAAACGGGTGGCAAGTATCCGGAACGCTTCAGCCCGAACAATCGAAGAGGGCGAACGCTGCTGGGCCGGGGCCGGCGCGGCGAGCAAAAGAAACGCCGAGAACAAGGCTGCCGCTCTTCCCTGTGTGTGTACGTGATCGGTCATGGTCTGAAGGGGTCGAGGAGGCCGGTCACCGTTTGAAGGGATCGAAGAGGATGGATACGGTCCCCTCGTCGCTGCGGGAAAGGACGAGGTCCATGACATTCCGGGAAACGAGCGGGGCGATCGCGATTCCCCCGACGCCGCGCGCGCTGCAGATCCGGACGCCGGCGCCGAACCCGAGCGGACCCCCGTAGTACGTCTCAATCGATTCTGTCGATTCATCGCGGACCGTGATGTCCGGGCGCCCGTCCCCGTCGACATCATCCACGATGATGTCGTCGTCCCCCTCGAGTGAGACGTTTCTGATCCACTCCGGCTCGCTTCGGAAAGAGCCGTCCGGGTTCCGGTAGGCGAGCATAAGGGCGTTCACCGGCTTTCCCATGAGGACGATGTAATCCCTCCCTCCCCCCTGCCGGAGCGTGGCCGGGATGATGCCGACCGTGGAAGAGGTTGAGTCGCTGAACGTCAGTCCCGGTTTTATGCTGCCGATCGCGAAGAAGGGCGTTACCTCGGCGGATTGAAGTGTGGAGATGCGGCCGGAGGTGCTGGATGTAACGTACGCAACGGTGTATGTCGGGCCGTCGGGCGAACGCTCCATCGTGGCTGCCGCGATCCTGTCCGTCGGGCTGAAGCGCATGCTCCGTTCCAGGAACTGCCCCCCGCTGATTTGCTCGAACACGGCAAGCGAGACTGCTTTTTTCTCGTGCCACGCGTACCGGAGCAGCATCTTGAGCGACACGCTGTCGATCCAGGCATGAAGCACGTATGGCTGCGATCCGGTGGGGATCGCTATCGTGGAAGCGCGGAGCGGGGAGTTTTCCAGTTCCAGGACACCGACTCTGTCGTTTGACGTGTGAGAGCATACCAGCGCAGGCGACCCCCCGGAAGGAGGGAGTGTGCACGTCAGGTGTGTGGGCCTGTCCGACACGAACGCCATCGCTCCCCCGCTGAATCTTCCCCCTCCCCTGTTGAAGAGAATCGAAACGGTGGATGAATTCGAGTTTGCTACCGCGATGTCGACGAGCCCGTCGCCGTCCAGATCCCGGGCGAGAAGTCCTCGCGGCCTGCTCCCTGCCGCATATGTGGAAGGCCACACGGCCTTCGGTGAATGCTGCGCGTTCGCCATGAGGACAAGGCGCTTCGATGTCCTCTCTGCCACTGCAAA
>DASVIU010000340.1:0-2085 GCA_036386275.1 Bacteroidota bacterium
GTGGGGAAAAGAGACAGTGAGCACGTCGCAGAGGTACATCGCCAGACGCTCGCCGGCACCGAGCGCCAGTTCCGCCGCCTGCCGGTAGGCGCGGGCGAGCCCGCCGGCACCGAGTTTGGTCCCGCCGAAATACCTGGTCACCACCACCATCACACAGGTCAGGTCCGCCCCGTCGATCGCAGCGAGTATCGGCTTCCCCGCGGTGCCCGACGGCTCGCCGTCATCGTTCGCCCGGAACTGCATGCCGTCCGGACCCAGGCGGTACGCGAAACAGTGGTGTGTGGCGTCGAAATACTCTTTCTTCACCCTCCGGACCACTTCATCACATTCTTCCTTCTCCCGGACCGGAACCGCTTCCGCCAGGAACCGGGAGCCGCGGACAGTCAAAGCGGCGTGCGACCGGGCGCGGAGCGTCGCGTATTCATCGCTGCGTATGTCCATGGAAGTCCCCACGGTAGTGCCGCAAAAGCACCCGCAATAATACCATAAAAGTACCATAGACATTTTGAGTCTCTTATGCAATTCGCTTGCGTGTCACATCCCGCTTCTGTATCTTCCTCCCCTGACAGCAAGCGGGCACCATCATGAAGATCGGCATTGTCTGTTATCCTACATACGGGGGAAGCGGCGTCATCGCGACGGAACTGGGGAAGGCCCTCGCCGCGCGCGGGCACCAGATCCATTTCATCAGCTACGCGCAGCCGATGAGGCTGGACGAATACCTGGACAACGTGTCCTACCATGAAGTGGAAATGGCGAGTTACCCGTTGTTCGAGTTCCCTCTCTACACCCCGGCGCTTGCGAGCAAGATCGTCGAGGTGGCGCGCTTCGAGAAGCTCGACCTTGTGCACGCCCACTATGCGATCCCGCATGCGATAAGCGCGTACCTCGCACGGGAGATCCTCCGGACGCCCCTGAAGGTCATCACCACACTGCACGGAACCGACATCACACTCGTCGGACTCGAACCGAGCTTCCTCCCCGTGATGAAGTTCAGCATCGAGCAAAGCGACGGCGTAACGGCGGTCTCCCGTTTCCTCCGTGAGAAGACTACGACCAATTACAACATCGACAAGGACATACGCGTCATTCCGAACTTCGTGGATACGGGGAAGTACCGCCGGATAGAGCAACCGGAAGTCCGGGTGAAATTCGCCCCCCCGGAAGAGCGTGTGCTGATCCACGTATCGAACTTCCGGCCTGTCAAAAGAGTCGAGGACGTGATCAGGATATTTGGTGAGGTACGGAAGAAGGTCCCTTCGCGCCTCCTGCTCGTGGGGGACGGTCCGGAACGCTCCGCCTGCGAGATCCTGACCCGTGAAATGAACCTCCAGCAACACGTCCGTTTCCTCGGGAAACAGCTCGAGCTCGTCCCGATACTATCTTCGGCCGACCTGATGCTCATGCCGAGCCAGTCGGAAAGCTTCGGGCTATCCGCGCTCGAGGCAATGGCCTGCGACGTGCCGGTCATCTCCTCCAGCGTCGGCGGCCTCCCGGAACTGCAGGTCCACGGAGAAACGGGATACATCGCGGAAATCGGGGACATCGACCGGATGGCGAAATACGCGGTCGACCTGCTGACCAACGACGTGAAACGCCGGCAATTCGGCAAGGCGGGGCGGACCCGCGCTGTGGAAAACTTCGATGTCAGGAAGATCGTTACAATGTACGAGGAGTATTATACGGAATGCCTCGCAGCGGGCCCGGTCGCTGCCGCACGAGCGTAAGTGATAACGGGAGAGGACAACGGAAGAAGTGAGCGCAATGATGGATGTCGTACGGTGGCCCAAGCCGAAGAAGCCGACCCTCGATGAGCTGAAACGGATGCTCAAGAGCGAAGGACTGGAATCAGAGCTTTACGCGGACCGTCCCGGCGTGAAATACGGGCGGCACAAACATGATTTCGACGATTTCGTCGTTATCGTCGAAGGGAAGATGAAAATCGCAACGGACGAGCACGAATGGACGCTCGGGCCGGGTGACAGGCTTGACATCCCGGCGAACACACATCACCGCGCGGAAGTCCTCGGCAAGGGTGACGTCCAGTACCTGTCGGCGGCCAAGTAGGCTCAGGTGCCCGACCCC
>DASVIU010000341.1:0-1860 GCA_036386275.1 Bacteroidota bacterium
ACTATCAGGACATCATCTACTATTCCGCACCCCGGCCGAAGGTCCGTCCGAAAGACCTTTCGGAAGTCGACCCCGAGCTCATCAAGACGTATCAGAAACTCGGCATCTCGCTCGGCGAGCAGGAGCGGCTGTCGGGCATCGCAGTCGATGCGGTATTTGACAGCGTCTCCGTGGCCACCACATTCAAAGAGAAGCTCGGCGAACTCGGGATCATATTCTGTTCATTCTCAGAGGCGGTCCGTGAACATCCCGACCTCGTGAAAAAGTACCTCGGCTCGGTCGTGCCGGCGGGGGACAATTTCTTCGCGGCGCTCAATTCCGCCGTCTTCAGTGACGGCTCGTTCTGCTACATCCCGAAAGGGGTCCGTTGTCCGATGGAGCTTTCGACCTATTTCCGCATTAATGCCGCGGATACAGGCCAGTTCGAGCGGACGCTGATCGTTGCCGACGAGGGCGCGTACGTGAGCTACCTTGAAGGGTGCACGGCCCCCATGCGGGACACGAACCAGCTCCACGCGGCCGTCGTCGAGCTCGTGGCCCTTGACGATGCGCGGGTGAAATACTCGACGGTGCAGAACTGGTATCCGGGGGACAAGGAGGGGAAGGGTGGGATCTTCAATTTCGTGACGAAGCGCGGGAAGTGCGCGGGGCGCAATTCGCGGATCTCCTGGACCCAGGTGGAGACAGGTTCAGCGATCACATGGAAATACCCCGGCGTGCTTCTGATCGGGGACAACTCCGTCGGCGAGTTCTACTCCGTTGCCGTGACGAACAACCGCCAGCAGGCGGACACGGGGACGAAGATGGTGCATATCGGGGCGAATACGAAAAGCACGATCGTCTCCAAGGGGATCTCGGCGGGACACGGACAGAATTCGTACCGCGGACTTGTCGATGTGAAGCGAAACGCCGTCGGGGCGCGGAATTTCTCGCAGTGCGATTCGCTCCTTCTTGGTGACAGGTGCGGGGCGCACACCTTCCCCTATATCGAGGTGAAGAACACCACCGCCAGGGTCGAGCATGAAGCGTCGACGTCAAAGATCGGCGAAGACCAGATCTTTTACTGCAAGCAGCGGGGGCTCTCCACCGAAGACGCGGTGAACATGATCGTGAATGGTTTCTGCAAGGAGGTATTCCGGGAGCTCCCCATGGAGTTCGCCGTGGAGGCCCAGAAGCTCCTGGGCGTGAGCCTCGAGGGGAGCGTCGGGTGACCCGGCGCGAATCCAGTGCATGCACACAATGACCATGGAGAGAACGGCCATATGAGTCTGCTTGAAGTCAGAAACCTCCACGCGGGGGTTCAGGGAAACGCGATACTGGAAGGGATCAACCTCCGCGTCGGAAAGGGGGAGATCCACGCCATCATGGGGCCCAATGGCTCCGGGAAGAGCACTCTTGCCGGAGTCCTCGCCGGGCGTGAGGCGTACGTCGTGACGGAGGGGGAAGTCCTCTATCAGGGGAAAGACCTCCTCGGACTTTCTCCGGAAGAAAGGGCCCGCGAAGGCCTTTTCCTTGCCTTCCAGTACCCCGTAGAAATCCCCGGGGTAACGAACATGTATTTCCTGAAAGCTGCGCTCAATGCCATCCGGAAGCACAGCGGGCTCGAGGAGCTCGACGCCATGGAGTTCATCGCCCTGGTGAAGGAGAAGATGAAAGTCATTGATTTCGACCAGAGCCTTCTCAACAGGCCCGTCAATGAAGGGTTCTCGGGAGGAGAGAAGAAACGGAACGAGATTTTCCAGATGGCGGTCCTCGACCCGACGCTCGCCATACTTGATGAAACCGACTCCGGTCTCGACATCGACGCGCTCAGGATCGTCGCGGAAGGGGTCAACAAGCTCCGTTCCCCCGAAAATGCGG
>DASVIU010000342.1:0-6676 GCA_036386275.1 Bacteroidota bacterium
GGCGCGTTCAATGTGACGGAGTTCGGTACGGTGAAGGACCCGGAACAATTCAGGGCGCTGTATGCGTATTCGCCGTATCATCATGTTGCCGACGGAGTGAAGTATCCCGCCGTGCTGATGCTGACAGGAGACAATGACGGACGGGTCGACCCGGCGAACTCACGGAAAATGACCGCGCGTCTGCAGACGGCGACCGGTTCTCCTTACCCGGTCCTCCTGCGCACGAGCCCGGCGAGCGGCCACGGGTACGGCAGCTCTCTGGACGAACTGATCGCGCAGGACACGGACGTGTTCGCGTTCCTTTTCGATCAGCTCCAGGTTCCTTTCGAGACAAAGACGAAAAACTGATGGGATAGGACCGTGTACCGGGCGGCGGGGTGAGGGGGGCGTACTTATCCGCCGCTGATGACGAGCTTCAGGCCTTTCCCGGGGACGCTCATGATTTCGACATGCGGGTCGCCGGCGAGATGCTTCCTGAGCCGGGAAATGAAGACATCCATGCTCCGGCTGTTGAAGTAGCTGTCATCCCCCCAGAGTTCCCTGAGTGTTCCGTTCCTGTCGAGTGTCGCGTTCCTGTGGAGACACAGGAGACGGAGGAGGTCCGATTCCCGCGCCGTCAGTTTTCTGGTGCTCCGCCCCCGGCGGAGCGTACGCTTCGAAGGATTGAATGTGAACTTCCCGAGTGAAAACTCCTGAGGGGAACTTTTTCCCTCTTCCAGCTTTCCGCTCCTTTTGAGCACGGCCCTGATCCGGAGGAGGAGCTCTTCCATGCTGAACGGCTTCGTCAGATAGTCATCCGCTCCTATTTTCAACCCCTCGATACGGTCTTCCTTCATCGCCTTCGCAGTCAGGAATATGATGGGGGTCTCGCCGTCGACCGCACGGACGTCGCGTGCAAATGAGAATCCGTCCTTCCGGGGCATCATGACATCCACAAGGCAGAGATCGAACTTTCCCTTCCGGTAGGCGGCCTCCCCCTCTTCACCGTTCACACAGAGCTTCGCTTCGAAGCCATTGAGCTGAAGGTGTTCCTGTAGTATTAGTCCCAGGTTGGAGTCGTCTTCAAGCAGGAGGACCGTGCGTTTCACAGGGACGCCCCTTCCGGGAACCTCAATTCCACTTCTGTTCCTTCTCCCTCGCGGCTCCCCAGCGTGATGGTCCCCCCGTGTGCCTCCACAAGGAGGCGGACGTAACTCAGGCCAAGACCGAACCCCTTGACATCGTGGATGTTCCCCGTGGGAACGCGGTAGTATTTGTCGAACACGCGTCCGATATGCTCGGGGGCGATTCCAATGCCCCGGTCGCTCACCCGGACGACAAGCCACGTCCCCGCATTGGCAGTGCTCACGTGTATCTCGGGCGCACCGGGGGAGTATTTCGATGCATTGTCCAGGAGGTTATGGACGATATTGACAAGGTGCACCTTGTCCCCGCGCACGGTGTGCCGTTCCGCCCCGAGTGCGCAGATGATTCTCCCTCCCCGTGACTCGACATGCAGGGCCGCATTGTCAACGGCGGTCCGTATGACGCTGTGCATGTCCACATCGGAGAGTGAGAGCTCGTAGTCCCCTTCCTCGATCACCGCCATCTGGAGTATCCGGTCCACCTGCTCTTTCATCCTGAGGGTTTCCTCGGCGATCATGCCGTTGTATTTCCTGACACGGGAGCTGTTCCTGATTACGTCGGGACGTGCTATTGCCTCGCTCGCAAGTGTGACGGTGGCAATCGGGGTCTTGAACTCGTGGGTCATGTTGTTGATGAACTCCACCATATGCACTGCCAGCCGCTGCTGGCGCATGATCGTCCGGACTGTGTAGCCGAAGCACCAGGCGATGATGACGATAAAAACGACCGAGGCAAGGAGCGCGGGCCAGAGCTGCCCGAAGAGATAGGCGTCTCTCCCCGTGAAGAACACGGCGAGTTCCCTCTGCGGCGGGCCGAAGGCCAGATGGAAGAGCGGAACATGGTATTCTGCGGAGCGGAGAGCGGTTGCCGCGCTCGCGGGGTTCGCCATCAGAACGGAGTCTCTCCGGGGCGAGAGTATCCCGTAGGCGAACGCGAGCGGTATCCCGGCGTCGCGCATGCTCCCCTTCAGTACCGAATCCAGGAGTACCGGGTTGATCTTCCTCTCGATCCCTTCACTCTCCGAAAACAGATCGTCGTAGACTGTCGAGACCACGAACAACCGGTCCCCGTCCGTCGCCGCGGGATGGACGGTTTTCTCCGAATTTCCCTCTCCAACGCGCACAACCGTTGAGACACTGTCGGTGAAAAAGCGGTAGGAGTATCCCCTCCGCTTCGAGAGCGCGGCGTCCTGACTGTGCGCGTGGTTTCCCGGCGGAGGTTGCGTGCCGGCAAGGAGAGTGTCAAACCCCTCGCTGTCAATGACACGGATATGGACCGTGTGCGGCGAATCGACGCCGGAGGAGAGCGAACCACCGTTGACCCGCACGGTGGATGACGGAGAGACTTCTCTTTTCAACTTCCGGAGGAGGGGAGCCCCGGACCTGAGATCGTACCGCTGAACACGCGAAAGGGTCTCACCCGCCTGCAGCCTCAGCGCGGCGGCGCCGAGTGCCGCTCCCACATTCTGCCGGAACGCCTGCTCTTTCAGGGCGAACGCGTTGTCCAGCAGGTACACCTGCAGGAGGATCAGACCGGCAAGCGCGATCACGATCAGGCTGACAACGGGAACCATCGTCCGGAGTTTCATCGTCATGACCTCAATATACATTCCGCCCCAAACATTTGCGCGGCTCTCTCTCCCCGTTAACAACTGTTAACATCGTTTAACTGTGACAGGTGCATCAGAGGAGATATATTGGCGTCACACATCCGCCGGCAGAGGCGCGCGCGCCTCCTCCGGCACAGACAGGAATCCACTCATGATATCCTCACCCACGCTCCGGCTCCTCGCCGCGGCCGCTCTGCTGGCGGTCGCCGCACTGCCGGCGTCTTCCCAGGTGAACTACAACCAGCGCGACGACAAGTACAGGGTGCTCGGCCTGAAGCGGGCGAAGGAGGCGTACGAGACGGCCCGCCGCGATTACGGCCGGCAGGAGGAACTCTTCAAGCGGAGCCTGATCTCGCAGGCGGATCTCGACCACTTCCACAATATCATGGCCGACGCGGAGGTCAACTACCAGCAATCGCTCCTCGCCGTGCTCTTCGAGCAGCAGTTTGTTTCGGTGTCACGTGCGGTGAAATACCACGCGCATGACGGCTCGAAGCACGTCCGGCTCACCGTGGCCAACACGTCGGGGGAGACCGCGGAATTCCAGAAGCTCCTCAACATCGACGACAAGCTTTTCCGCTCGCTCCAGCCCGACGTCGTCAACGACGTCTATATCTCC
Source organism: Bacteroidota bacterium (assembly GCA_036386275.1). GTDB lineage: Bacteria > Bacteroidota > Ignavibacteria > UBA10030 > UBA6906 > Fen-1273. Next base: position 3,354 of record DASVIU010000342.1, read on the forward strand.
CTGACAAACACGGAGGGCGCGATCATCAGCCAGCCCTACGAAGCGAAGATCGCCCAGCTCCGCTCCGGCCAGCCCGCGATTCTGGATTTCGGACTCCTGCAGGACCTCGATGCGGTGACGGTGAACATGATCTACGGGAGCGGGTCCTCCCGCTCGATGAAGATCTTCCTGCAGAAGGACGCCTCCGTGAACCGGGTCGCGGTTCAGTCGGAACAGTTCTCGCAGGAGATCGAACTCGGGAAGTCTGCAACGTTCGACCTCACGCTCGAGCTCTTCAGCGGGGTCAGCAACACGTTCAGCCTGGAAGTGCTGAACCTCCCGCGACAGGTCGACAGGTTCTTCAAGGATCCTTCGGGACAGGCGCGGCTGAGCCAGTTCAAGTTCACGGAAACGACAAACACGAGGAAGGCCGCGCTTGAAGTTTCTCTGCCTGACCGCCCGACGGAGGAGGTCCCCATGGACGGGCCGATCCCGTTTTTCGTCGTCGTCGTCCCCCACGACCGGGCGCAATCCGCCGGCGACCTCGAGTCGCGCACATGGACCCAGCAGGAGATCGAAAAGCTCAATGTCGGCTACGTGAAGCTGGAGCTGGTCCCCCGAGGGGAAGGAAAGCTGATTGTACGCGCGCCGCAACTCTATTATTCTATCAAACCCGATGGGACTGTACAGATGAGCGTCGAGGTTGTCAACGAGGGGACCCGGCGTCTGGACAACGTGGAGGTGAAGATCGACCCGCCGCTGAACTGGACAAGGAGCGTGCAGCCCGCGGTCGTCCCTGCGCTCGGGATCGGGGAGGACCGGCGGGTGGACCTGACGTTTACCCCTCCGCGGGACGTCTCCGTCGGACGGTACGAGATACGCCTCCGGACGAGCGCACTTTCCGACAATCACCCGGTGAATGCGGAGGATAAGACGGCGACCGTGGAGATCGCCGCAGGAGCGAACACCATAGGGACCGCTCTCCTTGTGCTCCTGATTCTCGGGCTGGTGGGAGGGATAGTGTTTTTCGGTATCAAATTAACGAGGAGGTAGCACATGGCTGAGAGACCGATGCTTGAAGCGGAAGGGCTGACGAAACGGTACGAGGACGGCGTTCTGGCACTGGACCACATTTCGTTCGCGGTACAGAAGGGAGAGGTGTACGCGATGCTCGGTGGGAACGGGGCGGGAAAAACGACGGCGATAAACCTCTTCCTGAATTTCATAGAGCCGACGGAAGGGGAGGCACGGATCGACGGGATCTGTACTCACAGGGAGCCCCTGAAGGCGAAGGAGAAGATCGCGTTCGTCTCCGAGAACGTGATGCTCTACCCGAATTTCAGTGCGATGCAGAACCTTGACTACTTCACGCGGCTGAGCGGCCGGCCGGCCCCCTCCAGGGGTGCGTACAGGGAAGCCCTCCTCCGGGTCGGCCTCGAGGAGGAAGCACACGGGAAGCGGCTGAAGGGATTTTCCAAGGGGATGCGGCAGAAGTGCGGCATCGCGATCGCCATCATGAAGAATGCCCCGGCGATACTCCTCGACGAGCCCACGTCAGGGCTCGACCCGCAGGCGGGGTTCGAGTTCATGAGGCTGCTGAAATCACTGCGCGATGAGGGGAAAGCGATTCTGATGTCGACGCACGATATATTCCGCGCCAAAGAGGCGGCCGACGTCATCGGCATCATGGACCGGGGACACCTGGTGATGCAGCGCCCCTCACGGGATCTTGCGGGGTTGGATATGGAGAAACTGTACATGCAGCACATCGCCGGCCACAACTGAGCCTGCTGAGACAGACTACGGAGAACAACCCCATGCTGAAACTGGTCATCGAAAAAGAGCTCCGCGACATCGTCACCTCGACGAAATTCACCGTTTCGTTCGGGGCCTGTGCCGCGCTCATACTGCTGGCGTTTTTCATGGGCGCCTCGGGATACAAAGCGGACGTTGCCCGGTATGACGCGGCCAGGCGGGAGAACCTGAAGCAGATGGAGGGGCTCACCGACTGGATCATGGTACGGAATAACCGGATCTTCCTTCCCCCGCGTCCGCTGGCATCGCTCGTTGCCGGAGTGTCGAATGACATCGGGCGAACGACGGAGGTCCACGGCCGGGGGGAACTCCCGCAGGACGACACGCGGTACGGCGAGGAGCCGGTGTTTGCGATGTTCCGGTTCCTCGATCTGGAATTCATTTTCCAGACGGTCCTCTCCCTCTTCGCCATACTGTTCGCCTACGACGCGATCAGCGGCGAGAAGGAACGGGGGACGATGCGACTGTCGTTCGCCAATCCGCTCCCCCGGCATACGTTTATCGCGGGGAAACTCATCGGTTCGTTCATCGCTCTTGCGGTTCCCCTCCTGGTGCCGATACTTCTGGGGTGCGTTATGTTGTCCCTCCTCGGAGTTCCGCTCTCGGCGGATGAGTGGACGAGACTCGCGCTCATCGCGGCGGCCGGTATACTGTATTTCGGGGCGTTTCTGACAATCGGCATCGCCGTCTCCGCGATGACGGTCCGTTCATCAAATGCCTTCCTGGCGCTCCTCGTCTTCTGGATATTCGCAGTCCTGATCCTCCCCCGGAGCGCGATACTTATCGCAGGGCGGGCGATCGACGTGCCGTCGCTGGACGACATCAATGCGAAGAAATTCCGGTTTTCCGAACAGCTCTTCGCCGAGGACCGGCAGAAGATGGCGGGTTTCACGCCGGCGAAGACCGGCGATATGCGGAAAATGATTGAGGAATTCCAGAAGTTCATGGGGGCGATCGCCGATGAACGGCAGAAGAAGATGGACGATTTTTCCGCACGTCTAAACGAAGAACGCGCAAACAGGCAGGCGGTGCAGTCAAGGGTCGCTCTCGGGATCGCACGGGTATCCCCTTCGGCGTCGTTCTCGCTCGCGGCCGCGACGCTCGCCGGGACGTCCGTGTCGATGAAGGACCGTTACCTGGAGGCCGCACGGGGATACCAGCAGACCTTCGGCAGGTTCATGCTCGCCAAGACAGGGATGAACCCCGGGGGAGGAATGGTGTTCCGGATGAGGACCGGTGACGCGGAGAAGCCCACACCGATCGACACCCACGAGCTGCCGGTGTTCTACTACCCGCCGGCCGTGCTGGCGGATGTTCTGCCGCCGGCCCTGACCGACCTGGCACTGTTGGTTCTGTGTATCATGGTTTTCTTTGGTGTCGCCCACGCCGCTTTCCGGCGGTACGACCTCCGGTGAGCGGAGAAAGCGCACCACACGAAGATGGACGTCATTACGACAAAAGGGGTACAGGAATGCTACGAACACTGATACTGAAGGAGCTCAGGGCGATACTCGCCAGCCCGAAATTCG
>DASVIU010000343.1:0-2120 GCA_036386275.1 Bacteroidota bacterium
AAAGAATGTCACGGGACGGCCCTGAGCAGCGGACTTCACAGCCTGAAGGAAAAGGGGATGATGTTTGTCGACCACTTCACAGGAGCCGGTCCCGATCGAATCATGCTTGACGAGCAACAGGTTCTGGAAATGACGGAGAATTGCAGACGCTGCCACGGAACGGAATATGCGCGGTGGCTCTCGGGTGGGCACTCGGCGACGTATGCAGCGATTTTCCTGAACGAGAAACACAATGCGGTCGAGCAGCTCAATGCGGACTGTTTGCGCTGCCACGGCATGTTCTATGGCGGAACGATTCAGGATCTGGTGACGCCGTTGAGCCAGAAGGGCCCGTGGAAGCTGTCGGAGGCCGGACAATCGAGTCAGCCCGTCATCCCCTGCCTTACCTGCCACAAGATCCACCGGGAAGGGTCGCCGGCGGTCCCTGCGGAGTATGCCGAACCCGGTAAGATCTTCTACAGCAGGCGGGGAAGCCCGTCAACAGTCCTGTTCTATGACAGGTACGAGAAAATACACATCCAGGCATCGGCTCTGCCGGATCTGAAGGTCAGGGAGGGAACGCGGGGGGTGAAGGTCTCGGACGACCCACGGCAGCGGGTCTGTTTCCAGTGCCATGCGCCCGGCGCGTTTCACCAGGCGGGAACGGGGGACGACCGGACCCCGAGGGGGGTTCACGAGGGGCTGAGCTGTCTTGCGTGTCATGACAATCACAGCAATGATTCACGAGGGAGTTGCATACATTGCCATCCGGCAATCTCAAACTGCGCGCTCGACGTGACCAGGATGAACACGACGTTCTTCGAGAGCCGCAGTCCCCACAACATACATTTTGTTCGCTGCATCGATTGCCACACCAAAGGAATCCCCGCCAGGCGCGGATTGCGCACTGCACGGAGGACTGAGTGAAATCATATTCGCTCTCTTTTCTTCTCACCGCCGGGTTGCTCCGGCTCACCACGGGAGCTGCAGTGACATATTCGGGCGACAGAGGTGTACCGGACACAGTGTCAATCTGGCCCGCCGGCACCCCAGGCATTTTGGCGGGACACGCCCGGGAACATGACGCCACCACACCCGGTGACGGCCTGATCGGAGGCCGGCCGGTCATTCGCCTTTCCGGGATATCGGATCCGACAATTACCGTTTACAGACCCGAGCGAACCGGGGAGACCGGGGCGGCGGTTGTCGTGTTCCCCGGCGGCGGGTACCATATCCTGGCGATGGATCTCGAAGGAACCGAAGTGTGCGACTGGCTCAATTCCATCGGTGTGACAGCAATCCTCCTCAAATACCGTGTTCCGGATCCCTCCCCTCACACCAGGCCCCTCGAGGACGCGCAGCGGGCGCTCGGGATCGTCCGTTCCCGCGCGGGTGATTGGAACATCGACCCTCACCGGATAGGCGTACTCGGGTTTTCCGCAGGGGGACATCTTGCGGCGTCTCTGAGTTGCAGTTTCCAGAAACGGATATACACTCTCGCCGATGATGCTGACCGTCTCTCCTGCCGTCCTGACTTTGCCGTGTTGATCTATCCCGCGTATCTGGCTGTCAGCGACAGTGAGTCAACGCTTGATCCGTCGTTACATGTGACAGGCGATGCACCCCCGGCGTTCATCGTTCAGACACAGCACGACCCGATAGGCGTGAACAACAGCATTGCGTACTACCGGGCGCTTCTACGGGCCGGGGTGCCGGCAGAGATGCATCTGTATGAGGCGGGTGGGCACGGCTACGGGTTACGTCCATCCGCCATGCCGGTGAGCGGGTGGCCTTCGCGTCTGGCAGAATGGATGCGGAGCATGAAGTTCATATCCGCAGAGCACTGAGGGTCCTGCACGTAGCCCCCGATATAGTGCCACAGTGCCGCCGCACCACCGTTGCGCGTCTCACCGCTGATCCATCGTACGGTAGAAATCCCGCATGATCTTCTCACTGTCGAAATTCTCCCATATGACGACGGTGCGGGGATTTTCCGGGTGATCGACCCACCTGCCGTTTCTGAAACGGGGGGCGTGGATCACCACGGAGTCCGCCCATCCGGGATTCTTGACAATTGCCGCCGCGGCCATGTCATACAACGAACGGGACTTTTCCTTAACATGCTCAAACAGGTCGATAGA
>DASVIU010000344.1:0-9768 GCA_036386275.1 Bacteroidota bacterium
CATTGTGACAGACTGACCTCTGTGAACGGGCGGTCCCGCTCCATTCCTGCGACCCCAACGCGGGAACGAAGCGGGACCACCACCCGTTTCTTTCCCCGCACGGAACCCCGGCCGTCCCCCCTGTTTGACTTTCCCTTTCAAAACCGATATATATAGAGCAGGGACGTTCACTCAACACAAGCAGAGAGGACTCACGATGCCCGGACTTCCAAATATGCAGGGGATGATGAAACAGATCCAGAAAATGCAGGAGTCAATGTCCCGCATCCAGCAGGAACTGGAGACGAAAACGGTTGTCGGTGAAGCCGGCGGAGGAATGGTCAAGGTGACCGCCAACGGCAAACAGCTCCTCACGGCGATCACAATCGACAAGGAAGTCGTCAATCCAGCGGACATAGAGATGCTGGAGGACCTGATCCTCGCCGCCGCGAACAAAGCTCTCGAAGATGCCGGCAAACTGGCACAGGAGGAAATGTCGAAGGCCACGAACGGCATGCTTCCGAACATTCCCGGTTTGAAACTCCCGGGATTCTGACACCCGGGCCGCGGTCGTCTGTCGCGCCCCTCCATTCCTTCCGGCAAACTCAACGACATCGAAATGCTGTACACTTCCGAAGCCCTGCAACAACTTATCGAAGAATTCTCCCGCCTCCCCGGGATCGGACGCAAATCCGCGCAGAGGATTGCTCTGTTCATCCTGAAGCAGCCGAGGGAAGAGGTCGTCCGGATGGCCAAGGCGCTCGTCAACGTCAAGGACCGGATCCGGTACTGCTCGGTCTGCTGCAACATCACCGAACAGGATCCCTGCGCCATATGCGCAGGCCCCAAGCGGGACCGGACGATCATCTGCGTGGTGGAAGAACCCAATGACGTCATCGCCCTCGAGAAGACCAACGAATTCAGAGGATTGTACCACGTTCTCGGAGGGTCCCTCTCGCCGCTCGACGGGATCGGACCCGAAGAGCTCAAGGTGAAGGAACTCCTCATAAGGGTGAACACGGATGTGGCGGAGGTGATACTGGCGATGAACCCGAACGTTGAGGGTGAGGCGACGACGATTTACCTGACCAGGCTGCTGAAGCCCCTCGGAGTCGGGGTCTCCCGCATCGCACGCGGGCTCCCCGTGGGGGGCGACCTCGAGTTCGCCGACGAGGCAACGCTGAGCAGAGCGCTGGAAGGGAGGATCTCATTGTGAAAATCTCGGGAGGGAGCGCGGCACTCCTCCTCCTCGCTGCAGGGCTCGCGGGGTACGGCGGCGGTTGCGGGCTCTTCGAACCGAGATCTCCCGAGGCACCGACGCAATCCAGTCAGACGTTCCTCCCCGCGACCGATCCCCTCATCGTCATCAGCAACCTGCAGAACGCCATCGAGCAGAAGAGCGTGCCGAACTACGTACAGTGCCTCGCCGACCCGCTGGCGGGCGTTCACATATTCCTCTTCGTCCCGTCTTCGGAAGGCACCGCCCAGTACGTCTCGCTGTTCCGCAACTGGTCGACAACCGAGGAACAGGCGTATTTCCAGAACCTGACAACGCGCACAACCGCCACCTCCATTTCGAAACTGGACCTCACAGAAAAGACCCGCTCACTCGCGGCCGACTCCGCTCTCCTGGAGTACGATTACCTGCTCACGTTCGAAAACACCGCTGCGGGATTCCCGGGGCGAGCGAGCGGCAACCTTCAGTTCGCCCTCCAGAGAAGCAGCAGCAACATCTGGACGATTTACCGGTGGACGGATTTCAAGACCACCAACGACATCACATGGAGCCTGTTCAAAGGGAAATTCAGCAACTGAGACCGGGAACGGAGGTGCCCCTTCTCCGGACGTGCCTCACCTTCCTCGTCCTCGTGTTCGCCGGCTGCGTCAATCCGTTCGCCCCGGGGCGCGACGACGGGGCCGCCGCCGCCGCGTGCGACCCGCACACGGTCGACGGGATATTCCAGTGCTTCCAGGCGGCATACACCTTCCGCGACACCACGGTATACGGTCCCCTTGTTGACGCTCAGTTCATTTTTGTGTATCGTGACTATGATCTCGGGATCGACCAGACATGGGGAAGAGACGAGGAGATGAGGAGCACGTACGGGCTGTTCCAGAACGCGCAGAAACTGGACCTGATCTGGAACAACGTCATCTCCACGTCGGCCGAATCGACATCCGTCAATGTCGTCCGGGGCTTCAACCTGACCGTCGTATTCAACGCGAGCGACATCGAGCAGATCTCCGGCTACGCGAACCTGACGCTCCAGCGCTCCAGCCCCAGCTCCCCCTGGAGAATAGTCCGCTGGCGCGACGAATCGAACTTCTGATCTCTTTATCATGAGCTTCGCATACACTCTCCGGGAGAGCGTCTCCGGATTCCGCAGGGCAATGCTCTCCAGCCTCCTTTCGGTCGCCACCATCAGCATCTCCCTCATCCTTGTCGGCCTATTCGCCGCCGTCACCATTAACGCCTCGAGGCTCATCGACACGCTCCGCAGCCGTCTTGACATGGAGGCGTTCCTGACGGAACCGGTCACGGAAGACGAGGTCACCGGCCTCCAGTCGCGGATCACGGATCTGGAAGGGATTGAAAAAGTCGACTTCATCTCCAAGGACGAAGCGATGAACATCTTCAAGAAGGAAACCGGGGATGACATCACCAGGGTTCTCGATTTCAACCCCCTCCCTCCCTCCTTCAAGATCATGCTGAAAGAACCCTACCGGACATCGGCGAAGACGCATGCGATCTATGAACGGATCGCCGCGATTCAGGGAGTCGACACCGTTGTCTACCGCCGGACGCTCCTGGAACTGATCGACCAGCGTGCCGCGAGCGTGAACAAGGTGATGCTGGGGCTCGGGATCGCAGTCAGCCTGACGGCGATATTTCTCGTCGCGAATACGATCCGGCTGGCGATCACGGCAAAGCACAGGCTGATCCGCACCATGGAGCTTGTCGGGGCCACACGGGGGTTCATACGGCGCCCGTTCATCGTCGAGGGGATCCTGCAGGGATTCTTCGGTGGACTCGCGGCCTCGGGGCTCATGCTCCTCCTTTTCGAATACGCCACGAAGCTTGTCTCCGAAGAGTTCGCCCCCTATCTCCGCATGCCGCCGCTGTTCTATGCCTCCGTGCTGGGGACCGGAATGCTCCTCGGATTCGCCGGGAGCCTGATCTCCGTCATCCGGTTTGTCCGCCCGGCCGCCGCCGGGTAGGGCGACTCCATTTGCACTCTTTCGTGATATTTCTTAAATTCGGAACACCATTTCCAACCTGACTCTTTCCAGTTCTTCACCCTCACCGACGTTCCGGGACACCCACTATGAACAAGAATACCTCGTTCTACACATCCTCGGTCGGGCGAAAGTTGTTGATGGGGCTGACGGGTTTTTTCCTCTGCAGCTTCCTCATCGTCCATCTCTATCTGAATCTCTTTCTGCTGAAGCAAGACCGCGGATCGACATTTGACGCGTACGCCGATTTCATGGCGACCTATCCTCTGATTCGTCCGCTCGAGATCATACTTTTCGCGGGGTTCCTGCTGCATGCGTTCGTCGGGGGGTGGCTCTGGATTTCCAACCGGCTCGCGCGCCCCGTCAGGTATGCGGTGAACCGGCCGGCGGAGAACAGCACGCTTTCTTCCCGGACCGCGTTCTGGACCGGGACGTTCGTTCTCATCTTCCTCGTCATACACGTCAACACGTTCTTCGTCAAGTCCCGGTTCTTCCCGAACGGGCTTTCGATGCACGAACGCGTCTCCGAGGCGTTTCAGAGCCCGCTGTACGTCTCCTTCTATCTGGTGGCGCTGGCGTTCCTGGCCTATCATCTGAAACACGGCGTCCAGTCGGCCTTCCAGACATTCGGCCTCAGGCACAAGAAATACGAGACACTGATCGCCGCGACCGCGGTCGTGTTCTGGCTCATCATCCCGGTCGCGTTTGCCGTGCTGCCGCTCTATTTTCTCCTGGCTCACTAACAGGGACACAGACCATGACATTAGATTCCAAGATACCGGCGGGTCCCATAGAGCAGAAATGGGACAACCACCGCTTCGCCATGAAGCTGGTGAACCCCGCGAACAAACGGAAGTACCATATCATCGTCGTCGGCACGGGGCTCGCCGGCGCCTCCGCCGCGGCATCGCTGGCGGAACTGGGGTACCGGGTCACGGCGCTCTCCTATCATGAATCCCCGCGGAGAGCGCACAGCATCTCCGCGCAGGGAGGGATCAACGCTCCGAAGAACTACCCGAACGACGGCGACAGCGTGTACCGCCTGTTCTACGACACGGTGAAGGGGGGGGATTACCGCGCACGGGAAGCCAACGTCTACAGACTGTCACAGGTGAGCAACGCCATCATCGATCAGTGCGTTGCGCAGGGAGTCCCGTTCGCGCGGGAATACGGGGGACTCCTGGACAACCGCTCGTTCGGCGGGGCCCAGGTATCGCGGACGTTTTACGCCCGCGGGCAGACGGGCCAGCAGCTGCTTCTCGGAGCGTATTCCGCAATGATGCGCCAGGTGGGACTGGGCACGGTGAAGTTCTACGAGAGGCGCGAGATGCTCGACCTCGTTGTCGCCGACGGCAAGGCGCGCGGGGTCATCGCGCGCAACATGGTCGACGGGCGGCTCGAATCCTACGCGGCGGACGCCGTCATACTCGCCACGGGGGGCTACGGCAACGTGTTCTTCCTCTCGACGAACGCGAAGATGTGCAATGCCACCGCAACATGGCGCGCGCATAAGCGCGGGGCGTTCTTCGGAAACCCCTGCTTCACGCAGATACATCCGACATGCATCCCGGTCGCCAGCGACCACCAGTCGAAGCTCACGCTCATGAGCGAAAGCCTCCGGAACGACGGGCGCATCTGGGTACCAAAGGCCAAGGCCGACAAGCGCGCGCCAAACCAGATCCCGGAAGAGGAACGGGACTATTACCTCGAGAGGCTTTACCCGTCGTTCGGAAACCTGGTTCCGCGCGATGTCGCCTCCCGGCGCGCCAAGGAGATGTGCGACAAGGGGCACGGGGTCGGGACCACCGGGCTGGCGGTGTACCTCGATTTTTCGGAAACCATCAAACGGAACGGCAAGGAGTGGGTCGCCGAGAAGTACGGCAACCTGTTCGACATGTACAAACAGATCACGGGGGAGGACGGCTACGAATCCCCGATGCGGATTTACCCCGCGGTCCACTACACGATGGGGGGCCTCTGGGTCGACTACAACCTCATGGGGACGATCCCCGGGCTGTTCGTCCTGGGAGAGGCGAATTTCTCAGACCACGGCGCCAACCGTCTCGGCGCGAGCGCGCTCATGCAGGGACTGGCCGACGGGTATTTCATCATCCCCTACACGATCGGCGATTACCTCGCTTCGAACAAGTTCCAGAAGCTCGATGGCGCTGGTGCGCCGTTCAAGGAAGCCGAGGCGTCGGTCGCGGACCTCACGAAGAAACTCATCGCCGTGCGGGGGAAGACCCCGGTGGACGTGCTCCACAAGGAGCTCGGCAAGATCATGTGGGATTACTGCGGGATGGGAAGGAACGCGGCAGGACTCAAGAAGGCCCTGGGGCTGATCCCCGCCCTCCGCGAGCGGTTCTGGAAGGACGTCACGATCACCGGCTCACCGGACTCTTTCAACCAGGAGCTCGAGAAGGCGCACCGGCTGGCGGATTTTCTGGAGCTCGCCGAGCTTATCGTCCGGGATGCCCTCCTGCGCGACGAATCGTGCGGCGGACACTTCCGCGAGGAACACCAGACGGAGGAAGGCGAAGCGAAAAGGAACGACGCGAAGTTCTCCTTTGTCGCCGCATGGGAATTTGCAGGAACGAACCGGGCACCGAAGCTGCACAAGGAACCTCTGAAGTTCGAATACGTGAAACCGAGCCAACGCAGTTATAAATGAGGAGTGACGCGCAATGTCAGGAACCATGACCATCACGCTCAACGTCTGGCGCCAGAGCGACAGGAATTCCGAAGGACGTTTTGCACGCTACACGCTCCCGAACGTTTCTCCCGACATGTCGTTCCTCGAAATGCTCGACCTGCTGAACCTGGACCTGGTCCGGAAGGGGGAGGAAGCGATCGCATTCGATCACGACTGCCGGGAGGGCATCTGCGGCACGTGCTCCCTCTATATCAACGGCAGGGCGCACGGCCCCCTCAGAGGAGTGACCGCATGCCAGCTTCATATGCGGACATTTCATGACGGCGATTCCATCACGATCGAACCCTGGCGCGCGAAACCGTTCCCGGTCATCAAGGACCTCGTGGTCGACCGCTCGGCGTTCGACAGGATCATGGCGGCGGGAGGTTTTGTTTCCGTCAGGACCGGGGGGGTCCCGGAGGCCAACACGATCCCGATCCCGAAACCCGTGGCAGAGGAGGCGATGGACGCCGCAGCCTGCATCGGGTGCGGCGCCTGCGTCGCCGCATGCAAGAACGGGTCGGCCATGCTCTTCGTCGCCGCGAAGGTCTCGCAACTCGCACTCCTGCCACAGGGGCACGCGGAACGCCAGCAGCGCGTGGAAGCCATGGTCGCCCAGATGGACGCGGAGGGGTTCGGCGCCTGTTCGAACACCTATGCCTGTGAGGCAGAGTGCCCGAAGAAGATCTCCGTCACGCACATCGCCCGGCTCAACTTCGAGTACCTGAGGGCAAAGCTCGTCTGACCGTGCTGAACCGGTACTGGCTCCTGTGCGGGTTTGCAGTCATCGCCGCGGCGGGATTACCGGTCCTTACCGCCGGCTACGGCGCCGACCCCGATGCCTGGCTCGTCGCCTCGGCGGCAGGAGACCTCTGGACGAGCGGACACTACGCCGTCTCGCGGTTCCCCGGGTACCCGCTCCATGAGATTCTCAGCGCTCCCCTCGTAGGACTCGGAGGCTGCGCCCTCTCCAACGCGGGGACACTTGTCGCCGCACTCTTCCTTGCCGCATTCTGGTACCGCATTTCAGCTAAGCTCGCGAAGAATCCCCTGACGCTCTTTTTCTCCTTCCTCTGCGCACCGCTCGTTCTCACAAACGCCGCGACTACGATTGATTACGTCTGGTCGCTCGCATTTTTGCTCGCCGCTCTGGATGCAGTCCTTGACGAAAGGGTGATCGCCGCCGGCATATTTACAGGGCTCGCAGCGGGGTTCCGTCCATCCAATATCACCATTGCGCTCGCCCTGCTCGCGTTCATCGCACTCCGCGGGGGGAGAACCGCCGGGATCCGCTACCTGATCGCAGCGGGGGCCACTGCGGCGGCGGCGTTTCTCCCGGTGCTCCTGACATACGGGGGACCCCTCCAGTGGTTCGCGTTGACGCGCGCCGAGATGGGGGACGTGCACCCGGCGTTCTCGGCCAGGGTTCTTGAATTCGGGTATCGCCTCGTCTACGCAACGGGACCTCTCGCATTCGTTGCACTGGCCGCAGTGGCGTTCAGAGGGAGGGATGTCCTGCGGGGTGCCGTGCGGGACAGGGACCCTGTCGTCGTCTCATCCCTCATCGCCGTTGCCGTCATGACCGCTCAATTCTTCATACTCCCGCTCGAACGCGCATATCTTCTCCCCGCCCTCCCTTTCGTGCTGCTCATCGCCGACCGTCTCTCTTCCCCGCGCATTTCGCTGGCGGTGTTCCTGTGCATCGTGAGCCTGAACGTCGTCAATCCCGACATCATCAAGCATGAACGATCAGGACCCGTGATGACACCGAACGTCCATGAAGGGAGGCTTCAGGAATCCTGGAATGAACGGGTTGCAAGGATGGAACTCCAGATCAGGATTCAGGAAGAGCCCGGGAAAGCCGTCGGACCCCGATGAGCCCGACGGGGGCGAAAGTGGACCTCGCCTTGCTCTACTGGCAAATATATTGTAAGTTTGACACTACGCTATGCGACTGCACCGAGCAATCCTGCACCTGCTTGTATTTCCATTCCTTCTGGCCGGACCGGGTACCACGGTGGCCCAGAACTCCAAGGAAAACGCCGATTTCAAGCTTGCAATCAATCTCTACAACGACGGACTGTACGATCTCGCTTCGGAACAGCTCCGGCAGTTTATCGGCGCCTATCCGACGGCCCCCCAGGGAATCGACGCCCGTTTCTACCTGGGCCTCGTTCAGATGAAGCTCAAGAAGTTTGACGAGGCAAGGCTCACATTCCAGTCGTTCGCTCTCACATACCAGGACAACCCGAAAGCGCCGGAGGCATGGTGGAACGTCGGGGAGGCCTACGCAGCAATCGGGACACACAGGGAGGCGGCGCTCGCCTTTGAGCGCGTCAAGGTGTTCCATCCCAAGAGCAAATTCGCCCCCGGCGCACTTCTGAAGGCGACGAAATACTTCCTCCTCGCCGGGGCGCACGACGACGCGCGCAGGACACTCCGTGTCATTCTCCAGGAATATCCGGCCAGCGACGCCGTGCTGGCCGCCCGAACGCAACTCGGCCAGATCTACTTCGAGGAGGGGAACTACGACCAGGCCCAGAGCGAGCTGAAACGTGTGATCGAGGGAGACCCTTCTCCCGACGCCCGGGCCGGTGCGCTCCTCATACTGGGGAACATTTCCCAGGCGACGGGGAGGACTGACAACGCACAGTCGAACTACCGGGAAATAATCGCCAAATACCCGAAGAGTTCGGCAGTACAGGGAGCGTATCTCAATCTGGGGAAGCTCGTCGCAGCGGGGGGGAAACACGCAGAAGCGCTGGAATGGTTCAGGAAGGCGATTGCGGAGAAATCGGCTTCGGACTCCCTGATCGTCCATGACGCCCTGATCGCCAGCGGGGACGCCCAGGCGGCGCTGGGGGAGAACGGAGCGGCGGCCGCATCCTACGAGAAATACCTCACCGCGGTTCCGCAGGGGGAGAGGACCCCCGAGGTGCTCTGGAAACTCGCCACCGCCGCAGGACATGCGAAGGATTACCGGCGCTCCAACGACGCATGCAACCGTCTCATCAAATCCGGGGGAGCCGAGACTTTGAAGCGCCGGGCCCGGTTGAAGCTCGCGCTCAATGCAGAAGAACAAAAGAACCTCCCCGCGGCGCTGCAGCACTTCGAAGCTTTCACCGACGCCAATCCGGAATACCCCGCTACTCCGGAGATACTCCTTCGCGAAGCGGAGCTGTGTGCCGGAGGACTGGCCGACGTCAGGAAGGCGGTGTCGATTTTCGAACAGATCGCCGCACGCTATCCCTCGTCTGCCGTTGCCGACGATGCCCTGGCCGGGGCAGCGCGCGGGCATGAACAGCTCAAGGAATTCGACCGCGCGCTCCAGACGTACAGGGAACTGATCGCAAGGTACCCGGCTTCCGAGTTCCGGAGCGAGGCCGATGAACGCCTGAAGATCATCGAGACGTTTGAACTGAAGGAAAAGGACGCCGGACTCGAAAAGCTTGCCCTTCTTGTCGGCGACGTGGTCTCAGACAAGGACAAGGCGGACCTGGCCTACAGGCTCGGGGAGATCTACTTCAGCGATCTGAAGAGCTACGCGGCGGCCGCCAAACAGTTCGGGAACGCCCTCGAGGCCGGGATCAGCGGCGACCGCGCCGGACAGGCCCTCCTGAAGAAGGCAAAGAGCCTGGAGTACCTCAGCATGCGGGACCGGCAGGAGGTTCCCCGGGCGATCGACGCCTACCGTGCCTACCTCGCGTCCCCCGCGACGGCACCCGATTCAAACCGGGCACTGCTTGCAATCTTCCGGCTGACCGCGACGACGCTCGCAGCCGGCAACCGCGCCGCCGCGGAGCTCGTGGCCCGGAACCCTTCGTTCCCCATGAGAGACGTCGTCCGGTTGACGATGGGGA
>DASVIU010000345.1:0-2461 GCA_036386275.1 Bacteroidota bacterium
GTTCCGGCGATTGCCGGGGCGGCCATCAGCTCCGGCGCCCGCGCCCTCTGGCTGCAGTTTGACACTGTGGACGAGGACGCAGCAAGGGGCGCATCCGCTGCGGGCCTGGACGTTGTGCTTGACCGGTGCATCATGATGGAACACCTGCGGCTGATCTCATGACCTTGTCCTCCCCCTTCCCCGCACACCTGCGCGCGCTTCTCACATCCGCGCGAATCGCCTCCCTCGTTTTCTTCTTACATGCGGAGGCCGCAGCGCAGGACTCCGTCCGTGCCGCCCCACCCTTCCTCGGGGTTGTCGATACGATCATCGTGGGGGGGAACGAAAAGACCGAAGCGTACGTCATCCTGGACGAGATGACGATCAAACCGGGCTCGATTCTCACCAACGAAGCCATCGAATACGACAGGGGACGCATCTACAGCCTGGGGCTGTTCACACGCGTCGACATCCTGTACGATTCGCTCGGTGCGCAGCATTTTCTCTTCGTCGACGTCCGCGAGCGCTGGTACCTCGTCCCCCTCCCGATCTTCGGATTCAGAGACGGGGACACGCATAAATTTTATTTCGGCGGCGGACTGCTGCACTATAATTTTCGCGGCCGGAACCAGAAGCTGTACGGCTCCGTCGTGTTCGGTTACGACCCTGCGATTTCATTCTCATTTGCCGACCCGCAGCTTGACAGGGAGAACAACCTGTATTTCGCATCATCGCTCGGATTCTCCCGTGTCAAGAACAGAAGCGTGATTCAGTCCGACCTGACCGGAGATTTTTACGAAAAGCACTACGACATCAACGGCACCGTGGGGAAGCGGTTCAACCTGTTCGAGACCGCAGGGATCAACATCGGACTCCACAATGTCACTGTCACCTCGTACCTCCCCGGACGGACCGTCTCGCTCAACGGCCGGGACACCTACCTGTACGCAAGCCTGAGCTACATGTACGATTCCCGCAACCTTCGGGAATACGCGACAAGCGGGACAATGGTCTCACTCTACGCCAGCAAGAACGGGTTCGGGGAGTCGGCATTGAGCTACAGCAGGTTCGGCGCCGACGCAAGGGAATATGTCCCATTCGGGGGAGGTTTTTCACTCGCGACACGCCTGTTCGGTTCACTTGTGGCGGGGGGCCTCGTCCCGACCTATGCGCACACGTATTTCGGAGCCGGAGAGAGAATCCGGGGATATTACAAGACCGTACTGGAAGGGGAGGACATCGCGGGGGGGACGGTCGAACTCCGCTACTCGCTCCTGGACGCGCGGACAATCCTCTTCTCGGCCGTTGCCATGCCAGCCGAGTTTTCCGTCTGGCGGTTCGGGATCAGCCTCTCGCTTTTCACGGACACCGGAGCCACATGGTTCCGGGGGGACAGGCTGACGCCGGGCTCGTTCGCGTCAGGGTACGGGGGGGGGATCGACTTCCTTCTACCGTACAGCATCGTGCTCCGCACCGAATACGCCTGGAACGAGTACGGGACCGGACAGTTCATCCTCGACTTCCGCGGGAACATCTGACGATGGAGTACTTCTATGCCCCGCCGGGTTCCGTCACCCCCCCGACGCTGACGATCACGGGCTCCGAGTTCACGCACATGACCCATGTGATGCGCATGCGTGAAGGGGATGCGATCCGGGTTGTCGACGGCGACGGGAACTCCTATGACGCGCTCATCACTTCGATCACAAGGCAGGCAGCCTCGTGCAGGATCACGGCCCGCACGCAGGGCCTTCACGAGCCCGCCCGGGCGCTGACACTGGCCGCCGGGATGTTGAAGAACCCTTCGCGATTCGATTACCTCGTGGAAAAAGCGTCCGAGATCGGCGTCGTGCGGATCGTCCCCCTTCTGACAGAGCGGACCATCCCCCGCCACGCGAAGACGGAGCGATGGCAAAAGCTCTGCGTCGCGGCAATGAAGCAATCCGGCCGCTGCGTTCTTCCCCAGATCCTCGAGCCCGTCACGTTCAGGGAATTCATCTCCTCCTGTGAGCCGCGCGCACTGAAGTACATCCCCCACGAACAGGCGGAAATCCCCCTGAGCACCTCCCGCATTCCGCGGGACGGTCCGGCGGTCGTGTGTATCGGACCCGAGGGGGGATTCAGCGATGAGGAGGTCGCCGGGGCGCAGGAGGCGGGATTTCAGCCCGTCTCACTCGGCACGCGGAGGCTGAGGACAGAAACCGCCGCGCTCGTGGCGTGTGCGATCGTCCTTCAGGACGACAAAAATGAAATTTGATCGCCCCCGGTCGGGCACACTCCTCCTCTGCATACTCACCGCGGGCCTCATCGCACGCGTCGCAACGGTTGCGTTGTTCCATCCCCCCCTCTGGTCCGACGACATCGATTATGTCGCTCTGGGGAAGTCACTTGCGCACGGCGACGGGTACCAGATTGACGGCCACCCGACGGCCTACAGACCCCCGGGATACCCGCTCTTTCTTGCATCCTCGTTCAGGCTTTT